>PNKF01000019.1 GCA_013822285.1 Gemmatimonas sp. | reverse complement strand
TGCTGCCGAGCTTCTTCGCGTTCCGCGTGCTGGTGGATCGCTATCGCGTGCACGTGCTGGCCTACGTGCAGAAGTTCAAGATCGTGCAGGCGATCCAGGGCTCGAAGCTCTGGGACCTGTACCGCACACTGTGGCCGTCCACATGAAGTACATCCGCTGGAAGGCGCTGTTGCCCTTGAGCGTGGTGCTCGGGCTGATCGTCGTCTGGGGCGTGTTCTTCGCCGACTGGACGCTCAAGAAGGTCGTCGAAGCGGGCGGCACTGCCGCCGTCGGCGCGAAGGTCGAGTTGGCCGGCGCGAACCTCGGCATTCTCGATGGCAACGTCACCCTCGAAGGCTTGCAGGTGACGAATCCCAACGCGCCGATGACCAACTTGGTCGAGGTCGAGGCGTTGGTCTTCGACGTCGGGATCTTGCCGGCGCTCGAGAAGAAGGTCGTGATCGACACCGTCGCGGCGCGGGGCATTCGCTTCAACACGCCGCGCCAGGTGTCGGGCGCCTTGCCGCCGAAGCCGCCCGCGCCGGATGAAGAGGAATCGTCGTCGCAGGTGATCGAGCGCTTCAAGAGCCAGATCAAGGTGCCGCCGCTGGAGCTCGCGACGCTGACGAAGTCGGTGGACGTCGGCGCCATCAGTGCCGACTCGTTGGCCACGCTGCGCGCGGCTCGTCATGCGGTCGCCTTCGCCGACACCGCACGCGACAAGCTGCTCGCCGATCTCCAAGCCGCCGATCCGCGGCCGACGCTCGACTCCGCCGAGGCGCTGGCGCGTCGCCTGCAGAACGCGAACCTGCGCACGCTGGGCCTCACCGGCGCGCGGCAGGCCGTGACCGACGTGCGCCGCACGCTGCGCGACTTGGCGGCCATCGACGACCGCCTGAAAGCCTTCGAAGCCGAGACGCGCGGTAACGCGGCGGGGCTGCAGGAGAAACTCGCCGCCATTCCCGCGGCGAAGACGGCGGACTATGACTACGCGCGCTCGCTGCTCAAGCTGCCGAGCTTCGAGGTGCCGAGCATCGGGCCGCAGCTGTTCAGTGACTTGATCGCCGAGCAGATGGGCGGCGTGTTGTACTGGGTGGATCGCGCCGAGGCCTACGTCCCGCCCGGATTGCAGCGCCGCACGCAGCCCGGCAGGCCGCGGGTGCGCGCGGCGGGCACGGACGTGCTGTTCCCCAAGGAGAATGTGTACCCGCAGTTCCTCATGCGGCTGGCGCAGCTTTCGCTCACGCTCGGTGGTGAAGGCGCGAGTGCGGGCAACTACTCGGCGCAGATCGTCGGCCTGACCTCGCAGCCGGCGGTGTTCGGCGCGCCCACCACGTTCAAGGTTGCGCGCACGGAAGGCCAGCAGGGTCCGACGGACATCCGCGTCGATGGGTTCTTCGACCATCGCAGGGCACCGGTGCGTGACACACTCGGTGCGCGCCTCGCCGGCATCGCGCTGCCCGATTTCCCGCTCGGCGGGCTCGGCGGCAAGGTCGTGCTGGGCACGGGCGTCTCGCAGCTGGCGCTGGAGCGCAATGGGGAAGAGCTGCGTGGTCGCTGGCTGTGGCAGGCACCGAACGTGACCTGGCAGCGTGATTCGACGCGCGCGCGCCCCGCCGATGCGCGGACGGCGTTCGTGGAGGATGCGCTCTGGCGTGCGCTGGCCCGCATCGAGGCCGTCGAGATCGACGCGGAGATCCGCGGCACGCTGCGCGCGCCGCGCTTGGCCGTGCGCACGAACATCGCCGAGGCGCTGTCGAGCGCGCTGAAGGCACAGCTCAATGAGGAAGTGCGTCGCGCAGAGCAGCAGGTGCGCGCGCGCGTGGACGAGTTGGTGGATCGTCAGGTGGCCGAAGCGCGCGCGAAGGCGGATGCGGCGCGCGCGCAGGTGATGGCACGGGTGGATGCGGAGCGCGCGCGTCTCGAAGCGCAGAAGGCGGCGCTTGAGGCCCGGTTGCGCGAGTTGACGCGCATCCCGGGCATCGGCTAAGTCAGGGCGCAGGCGGGTCGTCTTCAACGAGGGGGGTCGTCATGCAAGGGTCGCGTATTGCTTCGGTGGCGGGGCTGTTGGCAGTGCTGGCCGCGGGCAACATCGACGCGCAGGCGCGACGGCAACCTCCCGCCGCGCCGGCCGCGCCCGCGGCGAGCGGCGGCTTTGGTGGCACCTGGGAGGCCGTGACGCCATCTGGCGGCACGGTCAGCTTGGCACTGACGCAGCAGGGGCAGCAGATCCGCGGCACGCTCTCCGGCAACGGCATGCAATTCGAGGTCGAGGCGCAGCTGGGTGCTGATGGCGGCTTCTACGGAACGGCGCGGAGCCGCGACGGCTCGCTGTTCATCGGCGGGGAGCTCGACGGCGCACAGCTCGGTCTCGCACTCGCGGAGCTGACGGCCGCTGGCGTGCCTGACACGCGTACGGCGCAGGAGCTGCGCATGTCGCGCGCGGGCGCTGCATCATCGGCCGGCGCGCAAGCGGGCGCAGCGATGCCGCCGACGCCCAAGGGCGGGGCTGTTGCGTCGGCGCCGCCGTCGGCTGCCGCAGGCGCTGGTCCCTCTTCGCTCGCGTCCACGCCGCAGGATCAACAGATCGCCACGCTGTTGACGTCCAGCCCGTGGTGCAACATGCGCTACTCGCAACAGATGGGCGCGACGACCGTGGAGCGCGTCACCTTCGCGCGCGACGGGCGCTTCGCCAGCCGCACCTCGCGTGAAAGTGCGGTGAACAACAGCCAGGGTAGCTACTACGGCAACAGCAGCGACGCCGCGCAGGGATTCTGGCGCGTGCAGAACACCAATCTGCTGCTCTCGGCGGATGGCCAGCGTTTCGAAGCCACGCCGCTGCAGATTACGCGCAACAGCAACGGCTATCCGATCATCACGGCCGCCGGCAAAGAATACAACCAGTGCAATTGAGAGGGATTCGCTAAGATGGGCCTCGGACGTTCCTTGCTGCTTGCGGCAGCACAAAGCGATCGCTTGAACCACTTCGCGACGCGCAGCGCCGCCGTGCGCCGCGCGACGCGAGCCTTCATGCCCGGCGAGTCCATGGAAGATGGGCTCGCCGCCGGTGCCCGCATCGCAGCGACGGGGCGGCGACTCCTGTACACGCGCCTCGGTGAAGCGCTCACGGATATCCGCGAGGCCGACGCCGTGCGCGACCACTACCTCGCGCTGTTCGACGCCATCAAGGCGCGCGGCCTCGACGCCGAGGTCAGCGTGAAGCCCACGCAGCTCGGCTTCGATCAATCGCTGGAGAAGTGCCGCGAGCACTGCCTCGCGTTGGCCCGCAAGGCGGAGGAGACCGGCTCGGCCCTGTGGCTGGACATGGAAGATTCCACCACGGTCGATCGCACCTTGGAGCTGTACCGGGCGATCCGCGGCGTGCACAAGCGCGCGGGGCTGGCCGTGCAGGCGTATCTGTTCCGCACGCCGAAGGACGTGGAGGCGCTGCTCGCGCTCACGCCGACCATCCGTTTGGTGAAAGGCGCCTACGCAGAGCCGGCGAGTGTCGCGTTCCCGAAGAAGGCGGATACCGATCGGGCCTACGAGCAGATCGCGGTGCAGATGCTCGAGGCGGCGGCGCGCGGCGGCTGCCTGCCGATCTTCGGCACGCACGATCTCCCGCTGCTCCGGCGCATCATCGCGAAAGCACGCGCCATGGGCGTGAAGCCGGGGCAGTACGAGATCCACATGCTCTACGGCATCCGCGATGGCGAACAGCAGCGCCTGCGCGCCGAGGGGGAGACCGTGGCGACGTTGATCTCCTACGGCGAAGCCTGGTACCGCTGGTACATGCGTCGGCTCGCCGAGCGGCCGGCGAACGTGGGATTCGTCGTGCGCTCGATGTTCGGCTGACGCGTCGCCCCGACGCGCTACGGAAACACGAAGGTGCGGTAGCTGAGCTTGCGGTCCGCGATGGCCTTCACGAGATCGGTCGTGCTGATGATGCCGACGAGCTGTCCGTGCTCGACCACCGGCAAACGATGGATCTGCTCCGCCTGCATGAGTTCGGCGGCGCGGCTGGCGGGCGCCTCGGGCGTGATCGTCGTGAGGGGGCCGCGCGTCATCGCTTCCTCGACCGTGTGATCGTCGAGGATGCCGTGCTCGCGACCGCCGCTCACCGCGTCGGGATCGGCGGGCAAGGCGGCGATGAACTCGAGCAGGTCGCCGGCGCTGACCATGCCGAGCGGCTTGCCGTTGTGCACGACCGGTGCGCCACTCACGTGCTCGGTGGCGAGGATCTCCGCCGCCTCGCGAATCGTGGTATTGGGCGCGAGCGTGAGCAGGTCGCGCGTCATGAGGTCCTTGACCTTGAGCATCGATCCTCCGGCGTCGAGAGAGCGCGAGGCGCTGCTGCGTCGCGGCGACTCGCCGTCACCTACAGTCCCAAGTTGCGTCGTGCAGCGGGCCCCCGGCATCGGGCAGGGGCAGGACGTGGCGTAGGGGAATCGCTGGCGTTGTGCTTGCGCGCCGCGACATGCGGATATTACCGTATCGGAGTACGCTCTTGAGGTGCCCTCCCCCCAAGCCCTGAGGATTCGGAATGCTGCGGTCCCTCCCCGCCATCCGTCCCGTGCATCGCCGCCCAGCATCCGCTGCGTTCACCGCGCTGGCGATCGCACCATTGCTCGCCACGCTCGCTGCTTGCGGCGGCGAGAAGCCCGCGGCGTCCGGTGGCGCGGCATCCCCAGGCGGCCCGGCCGTGCAGTTCACGGAAGCGAACTGGACGCCCAAGCGCGAAGCCGACATTCCCAACGATTCCATGGGGGCGTCGATCCGCCGCGGCCTGTACCTCCTGCGCTTCACGCCGGAATCGCTGCCCAACTATGCGACCTCCGGCCTGCGCTGCACGTCCTGCCACCAAGAGGATGGGCTCAAGGTCTCGGCGGCCCCGCTCACCGGCTCGCACGCGCGCTTCCCGAAGTACATGCCGCGCACCGGCACGACGATCACGCTCGCCGATCGCGTCAACTACTGCTTCACGCGTTCGCTGGCGGGCAATGTGCTGCCGGTCGACAGCCGCGAGATGACCGACCTGCTCGCCTACATGCAGTTCATCTCGCAGGACGTGCCGACTGGTTACAAGCTCACGGGGCACGACGGCCTGATCTCGATGGCTGATACGCTCGACGGCGATGTCGCGCGCGGCGAAGCGCTCTTTACCGCGAAGACCTGCGTCGCCTGCCACGGCGCCGATGGTGCGGGCATGGGCGTGTTGCCGCCGCTCTGGGGCGCGAAGTCGTATTCGATTGGTGCCTCGATGTCGCGGATCGAGCGCGCGGCCAGCTTCATCTACCACAACATGCCGCAGACGGCACCGGGCACGCTGACGCCCCAAGAGGCCTTCGACCTCGCGGCGTACATCAACAGCAAGCCGCGTCCCGATTCGCCGGCCAAGGAACTCGACTGGCCGTTGGGTGGCGTGCCGAAGGACGTGCCCTACGACACGCGCTCCGGCCACAAGGCCTATCGCCCGCCGCCGCTGCTGCCGCGTGCGACGCCCGAGCGCGCCGTCGTGCCCGTGCCGCCGCGTGCGGCTGCAGGTGGCGCTACGCGATGACGCGGAAACTCAGTCGCCGCGACATGCTGGCCGGCACCGCCGTCGCCCTCGGCGCCACTGCGCTCGGCGCAAAGGTCGCGGACGCGGACGCGGCGGATGCCGTGGCCGCCGCGCAGGATGCGGCGGTCACCGTGCCGGCAGATCCTACCAAGCTGCAGGGCCTGCCCACGTCTCCGCTGGGTGCCCGCTCGCCCTTCGTGAAGCCCGTGCGCGGGCCGCAAACGGGGCTCACGGTTGGTTCGTCGCTGACGCCGCTGCAGGATCTCACGGGCCCGATCACGCCGGCCGACCTGCACTTCGAGCGCCATCACGCGGGCATTCCGGTCATCGATCCGGCGAAGCATCGCCTGATGATCCACGGGCTCGTGGATCGTGACGTGATCCTCACGCTCGACGAGCTCAAGCGCTTCCCGCAGGTGACGCGCACCTATTTCATCGAATGCTCGGGCAACGGACGCAATGCGTTCCGTGATCCCAAGCCTGACATGACCGCGCAGAAGGTTGCGGGCATGGTCTCGACTTCCGAGTGGACCGGCGTGCCGCTCTCGACGCTGTTCCGCGAAGTCGGGGTGAAGCCTGAGGCGACGTGGTTCCTCGCCGAGGGCGGTGATGCCTGCATGATGACCCGCTCGGTCCCCATCGCGAAGGCCTGGGACGACGCGTTGATCGCCTGGGCTCAGAACGGCGAGCCCTTGCGGCCCGCGCAGGGCTATCCGTTGCGGCTCGTGCTGCCCGGTTGGGAAGGCAACATCAATGTGAAGTGGCTGCGGCGTCTCGAGCTCGGCACGCGCCCGTGGCGCACGCGCTGGGAGACGAGCAAGTACACGGACCCGCTTCCGGGCGGGAAGGCGCGCGAGTTCACGTTCGAGAACGACGTGAAGTCCGTCATCACCACGCCCTCGCATCCGGGCCGGCTGAGCGGCCGCGGCTGGCATCCCGTGCAAGGCCTCGCGTGGAGCGGCCGCGGCCGCGTGACGCGCGTGGAAGTCAGCGCCGATGGTGGCAAGAGCTGGCAGGACGCGGAGTTCATGGGCATCGCGCTGCCGAAGGCGGCCGTGCGCTTCCAGTGGATGTTCGAGTGGAAGGGCGGGGAACATCTGCTGCTCTCGCGTGCGACGGACGAGGCAGGCTATGTGCAACCGACCCGCGCCGCGCTGCTCGAGGCGCGCGGGGCCGGCACGGACTACCACTTCAACCAGATCGTAGGCTGGAACGTCGCGCGCGATGGTGGCGTGACCTTCCATGGTGCGACATGAAGCGCGCGCTCTTCCTAGTCGCGCTGGCCGCATGCGGCGGCGAGGCCGCCGATCGGTCAACAGCTGCGGTCGCAGCGGCGGACGCGTCGTATCCTGCGGTGCGCGAGTATGACCGCGGGCACTTTCGCATCGGCGCGACGCCGACGAAGGCGCAGCTCGTGGCGTGGAACACGGATATCGGACCAGAGGGTGCGGAGTTGCCCGAGGGGCGCGGCAGCGCCCGTGAGGGCGCGCAGGTCTTCGCGCAGCAGTGCGCGGCCTGCCACGGTGCCGAAGGGCAGGGACTCGAGCCGCTGTATCCCTTGCTGATCAGCCGCGATCCGCGCGGTGAAGGCTTCGACTTCGCGTCGGATCCCAAGATTCCGCGCAGCATCGGCAACTATTGGCCGCACGCGACCACGCTGTACGACTACATCCGTCGGGCGATGCCGCTGTACACGCCGGGCTCCCTGAGCGCCGATGAGACCTATGCAGTGGTGGCCTATCTCCTGGCCGCCAACAAAGTGATTCCGGACACCGCGACGCTCGACGCCACGGCCCTGCGCGCGGTGCAGATGCCGGCGCGCGACAAGTTCGTACCCGATGACCGTTCCCCCACGAGGCCTTGATATGACATCTCCCGTTCCCGCCCCGCGCAGTGGCATGCCCGCCTGGGCGTCGTTGGGCATCATCTTCGGCCTGGTCGGCGCCGCGAGCATCCTGCTCTTCGGTCCGATCGGCGTCTCCGGGACGTACCCGCGCCTGATCGGTGAAGCGGCGCGTGCGGTCGATCCCGCGTACGCGGCGTCGAATCCCTATCTCGTGAAGATGGGTTCGTTGTTCCGCGCTGAGACCTTCCTGGTACTCGGGCTTGTCATCGGCGGATTCCTCGGCGCGCGGCGCGATGCGGTGAAGGCGCCGAAGGTCGAGCTGCCGCATCCGGGCCACGAGACGAACGCGAAGCGCTACACGGAAGCGTTCCTCGCGGGCTTCCTCATCCTCTTCGGTGCGCGCCTGGCCGGTGGCTGCACCAGCGGGCTCATCATTTCCGGCATGACGCAGTTGAGCATCGCCGGCTTCGTCTTCGCCGCCGGCGTTTTCGCGACCGGCATCGGCACCGCGAAGTTCATGCAGGCCATCCGCACGGGAGCGCGCTGACCATGGAAAACCTCTTCGGCCTCCTCGTCGGCATCGCGATGGGCTTCCTCATCCAGCGCGTGCGCGCGTCCAGCCCCGTCGTCATCCTGCAGAACCTGCGCCTCGAGAACCTCGGCATCATCAAGTTCATGGCGACGACCATCGCCGTGGGCATGATCACCGTGTACACGCTGAACCTGTTCATCCCGGACATGCTGCACTTCGACATCAAGCCGACGTATCTCGTGGGCGTACTGGTCGGCGGCTTGATCTTCGGTGTGGGCTTTGGCTTGGGCGGCTACTGCCCCGGCACCTGCGTGGTGGGCATCGGCGAAGGTCGGCGCGACGCCTGGTTCGCGTTGGCCGGTGGCATCGTCGGCGCGTTGGTCTTCACGCTGGTGTATGAGTCGGTGGTCGCGCCCATCGTCGAGATGATGGACTTCGGCCGCATCACGGTGCAGGACGTGCTGCACGTGCCGGCGATCGCCGCGGCCCTGGTCATCGGCACGCTGTTCCTCGTCGTGGTGAAGCTGCTGCCGACGCAGGTGAAGCGCGCGTGAGTCCGAAGCGCGCGGCGGTGCGTCAGGCCACGCCTCAGTTGCTCGAACGCGTGGCCGGGCGCTTCCGCGCCCTCGCCGAGCCCGCGCGACTCGCCGTCCTCCACGCCTTGGAGGACGGCGAGCGCAGCGTCAGCGAGTTGGTGGAGCGGACGGGACTCGCGCAGGGCAACCTGAGCAAGCATCTGCAGCAGCTGTACGCGGCGGGTTTCGTGACGCGCCGCCGCGATGGATTGTTCGTGCAGTATGCGCTCGCCGATGACGGCGTGCTGCGGCTCTGTGCGCTGATGTGCGATCGGCTCGACGAAGGCGTCGAGGCCGAGCGCGCGGTGCTGGCGACCGCGAAGCGACGTTAGCCCGGCGGGATCTGGCCCTGCACGGAGCCGATTGGCATGGCATCCATGAGGCCGCGGTCGCAGCGGAAGGCGATTTCACGGGCGAGGGCGTAGATCCGCCCGCCGTCCGCGCTGTCCAGCGGCGAGGTGACCGGTGGTGACCGCCCATCGCCGGTCACCGCACGAAACCCATTCTGCACCTCGCCGCCGGGCAAGAACCGCACGCGCACGCTCTCGTGCGCGGCCGTCGTGCCTGCACCGCGGCCGGCGTCCACCACGACATCACGCGGCACATAGTTGCGCTCCAGCGCGATCGTGATCGTACGCTGCGATTCAATCAGCACCACGCGCCAGCGAATGCGCAGGCTGCCTTCCCGCGCAAACTCGAACACGCCGCGCCCCGGATAGCTGACATCTCGCTGCTCGTCGGCCCGCTGGCGGCGGCAGTTGAGTCGCTCGCCTTCGGCGGGGGCGAACAGGATCGGCGCCACGGGGACGATCGCACGCGCGCCGCTCTGCGCCGAGAGTTCGTGGGGAAGCAGCACGAGCAGCGCGCCGAGTGCACTGAGGGCACGGCGTGCTCGTGAGCTCTGGGTCGCCCGAGGCGGCTGCGCGGTCATGTAACAGGATTCTACCCCAGCCGGCGTCCGATTGCGCGACGGCGTGACCGCCTGCGAGCTTCCGCGCATGGATCCCATCACGCACACGATGACCGGTGCGGTGCTCGCCCGCGCCGGGGGCGATCGTCTGACGCCGCTGGCCACCGCGGCGCTCATCCTCGGCGCCAATGCGCCGGATATTGACATCTACACGGTGTGGACCGAGTCCAGTTTCGGCAGCATCGCCTTCCGGCGGGGTTGGACGCACGGGCCGATCTTCCTGAGCCTCTTGCCGCTGGTCATCACGGCGCTGTTGCTGCTGTGGGACCGCGGTGTGCGTCGGCGCCGAGACCCGTCGCTGGCTCCGGTGCGTCCCGGCGCGATCTTTGCCTTGGCCCTGCTCGGCACGCTGTCGCATCCGCTGCTCGACTGGCTGAACACCTACGGCATCCGCTTCTTGATGCCGTTCAGCGGCAGGTGGTTCGCCGGCGATGCGGTGTTCATCATCGATCCGTACTGGTGGCTGCTGCTCGGCGGCACGCTGTTGCTCGCCAAGCGCGGGCGTCCGCTGTCGACCGTGCGCGTTGCCGCCGCGGTGGCCTTCGCGTATCCGACCCTGCTGGTGATGATCAGTGCGGCAGGACATCGGGTCGCACGTGCCGAAGCCATCGCGCAGGGCATCGCTGACGTCGGGGATGTCGTGTACCAGCCACAACCCCTGCGTCCCCTCGCCGCCGAGATCATCGCGGCCACGCCGGATGCATATCACATGGGGCGCTTGCGATGGACGGGGCCGGTGCGCGTCTCCTACGGCGACACGGTGATTGCCCGCGGCCCTTGGGGCGATGCGCGCGTGCGCAGGGCCATGCAGGACCCCGATGTGCGCGACTTCCTCGTCTGGGCGCGATTCTCCTGGGTCCGAATCGACACGACCGCCACGGGCGCAACCGCGACGGTCGTGTTTGGCGATGCCCGATTCCCCGAAGGAGGGCTCGCCGGAGGACTCGGCGGCCTGCGGGTGCCGATCAGCGCTCCGTGACGCGTTCCGAGACGCTGCCGTCGGCATTCCGCACGAACGACTTCGACACCGTGCGGCCATCCTTGTAGCGCGTCGTCAGCTGGGCGCTGTCCATCTCGTGCGGCACGTGCAGCGTCGTGGTGGAGATGGTCTCGCCGTCCTTCACTTCCTCGATCGTCAGCGTCTTGCCTTCCGAGGTCGTCACGCCGTGCTGGATGAGCGTGCTGCCGTCGGCACGCACGACGCGCGAGCTCGAGACGGGGTTGGAGCCCGTCCAGAACTCCACCGTGTTGGCGATCAGCGCATCGCCCCACGCCGCGAGTCCGTAGACGGGGATCAGCGGAATGAAGACGAGTTCGGGCACGAAGCGCTCACTCGAAATGCCCTTGTTGAACGCGTAGAGCTTGCGCGTGAGCTGGAACGAACCGAAGCAGCCGGTAGACGCCACCAACCCAGCGGCGACGACGGCGAACACGGCTCGGCGGCGAAACGTGGCAAGACGCATAGCACTCTCCTTGAAGTAGGAAGGACGACCACTTGCGTCAGAAGCTAGCCCGATGTCACCGACACGCGCGAGGGTCGTGCGGGGACGCGTCGGTTCGCGGCGGTGAGTGCCAGGGCCAGGAGTACTCCGCTCCAGGTGGCCAAGCGCAGCGCCGCATTCAGGAGTTCACGCCAAGCGCCGTCAGTCGCGGCATCGCGGAACGTCGCGATGGCATCAAGCGGTGGGAGTACGAGCCGCGCCCCATCCGCCACCACGGCGGGCAGTCGATCCGCCACGAGTGGCAGCAGGAAGGTCAGGATCAGCAACAGCATCATGCCCTCGGCGGTCTGCCGCGCGCCAAGACAACCGAGGGTGAGCAGGATCAGCGTGAGCAGCATCGCGGTCAACGCGAGGTGCAGCGCGAGGCCGAGCACACCACTCCATGGCATCGGCTGCTCCTGCGTGAGCGCGGTCACCGTGAAGACGATTGCGGCCCACAGCACGGCGAGCAGCGCCAAGGGCAGAAGATTCGCGACCCAGCGCGCCAGCGCCCAGTCTGCCGGCGACTGTCCCTGCAACAGCAGCCATCGCTCGGCGTCATCGGGGCGGCCGGCATCGCGTCCGATCGCGATGGCCGCGAGGGCGACGCCAAGGTTGACGAGGATGCGCGCTTGCGTCGCCCACGAGAGATCCGCGCCGAAGCGTTCGACGGGCAGCATGAGCAGCAGCGTCACCGCAGCGATCCACAGCAGTCCACGCGGGCCCGGCGCCTCGCGGCGCCAGCGCGCGAGGTGCCAGTGCAGGGGAACGCGCTCAGGCACCGGCGCCTCCGGCGGCCGTCATGAAGACCTCCTCCAACGATGGCCCCCGGGCGAGCATCGCGGCGGCCGCTTCGCTCGCCACGATGCGCCCCTCGTGCATGAGGACGATCCAATCCGCGATGCGCTGCAACTCGTCGAGGTGATGCGAACTCACGATGATGAGTCGGTCGCGACGGCGTGCCGCGCGCAGGCCGCTGCGCAGTGCTGTCATCGCCAGTGGGTCGAGCCCGTTCGTGGGCTCATCGAGCAAGAGCAGGTCGGGATCGCCGATCAGCGCCGCCGCGAGTTCGACGCGTCGACGCTGGCCCAGTGACAGCGCGGGCAGCGGTCGCTGCGCGAGGCCATCGATATCGAGCGCGTGGCGAATCTCCGCCTCGACGGCGGTCTCGCCGGGACTGCCCGCCGCACGGCGCAATCCGTCGAGGAATCCCTCGACCGTGAGGTACGCGGGTAGTCGCGCCGCGTCAGGAATGCTGCCGACGCCGACCGCCACGCGATGTGCGATCGCCGATCGGCCACCGATCAGCGCCCGGCCAGCACTCGGCGCGAGGATGCCCGCCAGCACGCGCAGCAGTGTGGTCTTGCCCGCGCCGTTGGCACCCACGAGTCCGACGATGCCGGCACCGAGCGTGAGATGCACGCCGCGCAGGGCGGCGGTGCCGTCGGCGTAGACGACCTGGAGATCCTCGCAGACCAAGAGATCGTGCGTCATCGCGGCGCTCGCAGGCCGAGGCGATCGATCACGTACGACTCCGCGTCCTCGCGCACGCGGTACACCTGGCCCCGCACGAGGAAGAGCTGCGCATCTTCGGCCTGATCCCAGAGCCGGCCCACGGGGCGGGCGTCGCGCGTGAGCAGTTCGACCTGCGCCGCGTCATGGAGATCGGCGGTGTGCACGAGCAGGCGTCCGTCTGCCGTCACGGTGATGCCGCGCGCCGACGGCGCGAACTCCCCGAGCTCGAGGGCGCGACGGATCGCGTCGGGCATGGTCGCCGACATGCTGCGCACGCGCTGCCGGCTCTGCTCCGGCACCGGGAAGCGTGGATGGTCCACGCGAACGGTCGAATCGAGCTGCCGACCGGCGGCGTCGAGCGACAGCAGCCTGCCCTGCAAGGCGTCGAGCAGCACGAAGCCGCCGTCGACGGGCGCGAGCAGGGGAATGCGGAATGCCGCACCGGATTCCCCGGCCGCGTATCGCGCGAGCAGGGTGTCGAGTCGCGCCGTCGCGTCCGGCGCGACCGCGTCGAGATCTGACGGCGGCACGACGCGCCAGATCCACCAGCCGAGTCCGTTGTTGCCGTGTCGGAATGCGGAGACGGCGACGCCATCCTCGAGCGGCGTCAACGCCCCATACTGTGCCCCGAGGTCGCCGCTCGGGAGCGCGACGCGCAGCGTTCGCGTGCCATCGAGCCGCCAGAAGTCGACTCGATGCTGCGAGGGATCCAACAGCGCGATCCCCGATGCCGTGAGCGCGATGCCGGCGCCGCGACCGATGTACTCCGGTGCGCCGACCACATCGCTGCCGAAGCGTCGGACGAGATGGCCGCCCACGAGCACGGAGACGGCATGCGGGTGCGCGAGCACGACGGTGTCGGATCGTGCATCGAGGGCGAGGATGCGCCCACCCTCGAGATCGTCGCCGATCAGCGTCGCCACCGGCTGCCAAGCGTCGGCGAGCGCGGCGTCGAACGCGGCAATCGTCCCGAGCACGGTGGCATCCGCCGACGGGGCGGGACGCGTCAGGTATGACGCGCCCCACCCGATCAGCAGCAGGCCGCCCAGTGCGGGGAGGAACCGATGGACGGCGCCTCGCACTAGAACACCTTCACGTTCACTTCCACGCCGCCGCAGGCGATGTACATGCCCGAGCAGACGATGCCGACGGCGATCTTCTCGAACCAGTTGGAGTCGGCCAAGGCGCGGTCACAGTCCCGCATGACGCGGTTGACGCACTGCTCCACGGTCTCGGCCATCGCCGGTGAGCTGCTGGACAGCGTGAGGGTGAGGGCACCGAGCGCAATCAACGAAGCCTTTCGCATACTGCCTCCCGAGTTGGGGTGAGCGGCGAACCTACGCGCGGCGTCTGCAACACCATCATCGCAACATTGCCGGCGACGTCATCGCATCGTCATCGCGCTGTGCGATCTGCCCGCTCGGCGTCACCGCTGGATCAGATCGCTGCCTGCAGGACGCAGCCGAGGTAGAGCACGCCGCAGCCGGCTTCGACGGCCCAGCCTTCGATGAAGTTCGTGACTTCCTTGCGTGTGACGTCGCACCAGATCGTCGCGAACTTCATGCAGTCGAGGTACTCCTTCCAGCCTTCATCCGCGGCGGCGGGACGGGCGCTGGCGGTCAGCAGGAGCAGGCCAGTGAGCAGGGGCAGGGTGACACGACGCATACGAACCTCCGGATGTGGGTGAGCCGCGAAACTGCGGTTGCGGTCGCGGGGGCCCGTCATCGCGCCATTCCCTCGGGGGGCGGCATCGTGCGGTGGACCTTGTCCAAGGATTGGCGCCTCTGGGCGAGTCGTCGCGGACTGTGCGCCGCGTCACCGCCGACCGCGCGATCCCTGTGTGACAGACATGTGATCAAACCGTCCAATTCGTGACACGGTATTGCCCTTGGCGGGTAATGGGGCAAATATTCGCGAATCCTCACCCCACGAGGCAGTCTGATGGAGCATCCTGAGCTCGTCCTGGCCTATCTCGACCCGATGTCCGGGTCGCTGATCCTGCAAGCCGTCATCGCCGGTGTGTTGGGTGGCATCGTCACCATGAAGCGCGCCGGCCTGACCGTGCGCGACGCCTTCTCCCGGGCCTGGAAGCGCATCAAGGGATGAGTGGCGATCCCTCGCGGATCGGCAGTTCGTTCCGAGATCCGAGCGGCTTCCTGTTTCGCCGCGATGGGGTGCTCCTGCGCCAGGTGCAGGAGCGGTACCGCCCCCACTACGAACAACTGATGTCGAGTGGCCTCTACGCCGCGCTGACGGCGGAAGGGCTGCTCGTGCCGCATGTCGAACGTCCCCTGGCCGAGGCCGCAGCGCCGGGCGCGGCCTATGTGCTGCAGCCCGAGCTGCTGCCGTTCATCTCGCTGCCCTACGAGTGGTGCTTTGCGCAGCGGCAGGCGGCCGCCCTCCTGACGCTGCGCGTGCAGGAAGTCGCGCTGGCCCACGGCATGACGCTCAAGGACGCCAGCGCCTTCAACGTGCAGTTCCGCGGCGTTGAGCCGGTACTGATCGACACGCTGTCGTTCGAGCGCTACGTCGACGGCACGCCCTGGGTCGCGTACCGCCAGTTCTGCCAGCACTTCCTGGCGCCGCTGCTGCTGCAATCCCGCATCGACGTGCGCTTGGGCGCGCTGCTGCGGCAGTATCTCGATGGTATTCCGCTGGATCTCGCGTCCGCCTTGCTGCCGCGGCGCAGCTGGGCCAGTCCGGCGGCCTTGATGCACATCCATCTGCATGCCAAGAGCATCGCCAAGCACGCGGCCACCGAAGGCGCACGGTCGGGTGACCGCGCGGGCGCCCGCGCTGGTGCGCGCGCGGGCAGCGAGACGACGGCGCGCGTGAGCACGGCGGGGCTCGAAGGCCTCTTGAGCTCGCTCAAAGGCGCCATCAGCGGGCTCTCGTGGCAGGCCGGCACAGAGTGGGGCTCCTACGAAGAGACACACAACTACGACGCGGCCGGCCGTGCGTCGAAGCAGGGACTGGTCGCGGACTTCGTGCGCAGCGCCGGCGCGACCCGCGTGATCGACCTCGGCGCCAACGCCGGCGAGTACTCGCGTGTCGCGCGTGATGCGGGTGCGACGCTGGTCGTCGCCGCCGATGGCGATCCGATGGCCGTCGAGCGTGGGTTCCGCCGCCTGCGCGAGGCGCGCGAGTCCGGCGTGCATCCGCTGCTCGTGGATCTCACGAATCCCGCGCCCGCGCAGGGCTGGGATCACGCCGAGTGGCCGTCGCTGGCGGCGCGCGGGCCCTTCGATGCGGTGCTCGCGCTGGCGCTGGTGCACCACCTGGCCATCGGCAACAACGTGCCGCTCGTCGGCGTCGCGCGTATGCTCGCGCACCTCGGCACGCATGTCATCATCGAGTGGGTGCCGAAGCCCGATCCGCAGGTGCAACGCCTGCTCTCGGCGCGCGAAGACATCTTCGACGGCTACACCGAGGAGGGGCTGATCGCGGCATTCGCCGAGGTCGGCTTGCAGCCGCGGCAGCGGGTCGCGGTGGGCAGCTCGGGGCGTACGCTCTTCCGCTTCGCCGTTTAATGGAGGCGCCGATGCCCGGGTTCCGCCCACGCGACCTGCTCATCGGCCTCTCCATGGCCAATCTCTGGTTCATCCGGCTCTGGGGCGAGATCCTCGCCGTAGCGGGCCCCGATGCGTACTTCAGCAGCATCGCCAACGCCGACATCTATGCGCTGATGCTCAACGTGCTGCTGCTCGGCGGCGTGTTTGCGCTGGGCGCGACCTGGCTGCGGCGGCAGGGGCGTTGGGGCCGTCGCGTGATGGTGACGGGCTTCGTGCTCGTGCTGCTGGCGCAGCTCAATCAGCTCGGGCCGGAGTTGAATCCCGGGGTGTTGTCGCTCGTGGACCCGTGGAAGAGCGGCAAGTATCTCGATGTGCTCGCGCCGATCGCCGTGGTGTTGCTGCTCGTCGGCGCCTGTTGGCGCTGGCTGCAGCGGGCGCTGCGCCTTGCCGTCGGCTTCGTGCTCGTGCTCTCGCCCTTCGTCGCGGTGACCTTTGGGCGCGCGGCGTTGATCGCTTGGCAGCTCAATCCCACCGAGGCGCTGGCCTCGCGTGCCCCGACCGTGGACGACGCAGAGCTCCCGCGTCGCGCCGGGCCGCGGGTCGTGCTGATCGTGCTCGACGCGATGGGCCGTCGCCACGCGATCGACGATCGCCCCGATTCGATCCTGATGCCGGCGCTGGAACGCATCCGCGCCGAAGGGCTCGATGCCACCCAGGTGACGCAGATTGGCAAGCAGACGAAGATCTCCGTGCCAGGCATGCTGAGCGGCCTCGAGGTCGAAGCCTCGGAGCCCGAAGGCGCGGACGAACTGATGCTCACGCTCGAGGACGGCCGCACCGTACCCTGGAGCGAGACCGACAATCTGATCGACGAAGCGCAGGAGCTCGGCGGCGTGGGGGTGATCGCCGGCTGGTACCACCCGTACTGCCGTCTCTTCGATTCCTCGGACGCCTGCGAGACCTATCCCGCGCGCACCGTCGGCTCACGGGCCCGCGAGACGGGCTTCTGGCGCGCCGTCGCCGAACAACAGCTCGCCTTGGTCCCGTACCTGAGCCTGCGACTGCGCCAGGTGGAGATCGTCGAGACGCAGCGCGAGGATCTCGCACAGGCCGCGGTGCTCGGCGAGCAGGGCTTCGTGTTCCTGCATGTGATTGCGCCGCACACGCCCTGGATCTGGGACCACGACGCGCAGGACTACACGCTCACGGAGTTCAGCCCCGACGGCATGTTCTTCAACCTCGAGCTCGCCGACGTCATGCTCGGGGAGATTCGGGAGGCGATGGAGAAGGCCGGGCAGTGGGATAGCACCGCCGTGATCGTCACCTCCGATCACGTGGCGCAGTACCGGCCCCGCTGGATCGAGGAGCCCGAGGACACGCGCGTGCCCTTCATCGTAAAGCTGCCCGGCGCCCCGGGGGGCATGTCCTACGACCGCGCGTTCAACGGCATCGCCGTGCACGAACTCGCGTCGGCGCTCCTGCGCGACGAGATCACCGACTGTGCGGGACTCGTCGCGTGGTTGGACGCGCACGCTGCATCGGCGAGTACGCCATCCGCGACGCCATCCCCGGCTCCAGCGAGCACCTCGGCCGCGACGGACGCGCGCACGCCGTAGTCACCGCGCGTTGGACGGCGCATATTCTGCGCATGCGCCTCTCCCAGCCCGTTGTCTTCGCGATCGCCGTTGCGGCGACATTCGCGCCGGTACGCCTCGCCGCCCAACAGCCCACGGCGCTCGAGCGCGGCATCCTCGAGCAGACCAACCGTGCGCGAATGGATCCCGCCGGATTCGCGCGCGATCTCGAGGCGATTCTTCCCCACTTCGATGGCAATGTGATCCGTCGGCCGGGGCAGCGCGTGGGTCTGCGCACCAACGAGGGCCCGGCCGCCGTGCGCGAGGCGATTGCCTTTCTCCGCGCGCAAGCACCGCTGCCGCCGCTGACGTGGGAGGACGGGCTCTGGCGTGCCGCCAGCGATCACGTGCGCGATCAAGGCCCGCGCGGCTCCACGGGGCATGTCGGCAACGATGGCTCCACGATGGGCCAACGCATCACGCGCTACGGGCAGTGGCAGAGCACGGCCGCCGAGAACATCGACTATGGATCGGACAACGCAGTCGACGTGTTGATCTCGTTGATCGTCGACGACGGCGTGCCCTCGCGCGGGCATCGCACGAACATCTTCAACGCGCGCCTGCGGGTGATGGGCGCGGCCTGCGGGCCACACGCGGGGTATCGCGTGATGTGCGTGATGAACTACGCGGGCGGGTACGTCGCCACCGGCTCTGCCGCGACATCGTCTCCGACCGCGTCACCGACAAATTCCGCGCCCGCCAGCTCCGCGCCCGCGAACACCGCACCGGCGCAGACGCGATTCCCCAACAAATGGCGTCGCCTCCCGGCGATGCCACGCCCGAGCACGCCGCCTACGGCCGCGGGGGCAGTGCCGCGCTGAGCTCAGCCAGTGTCTTCGGCTGCGGCTCCGCCAGCAATTCGGCGAGCATCACGAGCTGGATGAACGCGTAGGCCTCGGGATTGCTGAGCACCTTGCGGTACTCGCGGTTGAAGTAGGCGCGACGGTCTTCGCCCGGGGGCGTGGGGTCCAGCGGCGCCATCCGCTGCACGGCCGACTCCGCCAACGTGCGGATCTCGCGCAGGCGCTGCAGCTCGCCGCGCTCGCGCCGGAACGCCAAGGCCATCGCGGAGGCCGTGTACTCGTGTTCCCAGGGCGTGAACGCCACGCCGGATTCATTGAGGAACTGATGGCCGAGGTCGTGGGGCACGTAGAACCACACGATGTCTTCGAAGGCCTTTCGGGCGCCGGCGCTGTCACCGGCGATGGTCACGTACAGGGCGCGGGCCTGTGGGCCCATCGCCGACCACAGCGGGACGATCAAGAGCCGCCGCGAGTGCGCGTAGTACAACAGACCCGTCGCGCGTTCGATGGCGATCGACGGCTCGCGATCGGGACGGCGGCCGAGCGCTGCTTGCTTGGCATGGAGATCGCGCTGCACCTCACGGATGTCCTCCACGAGCCGCGCAGAATCCTGCTGCACGACTGCGTCGTCCGCGGCGGAGGCGGCGGGCCGCGATGGCGTCTTGCCCGTCGACTGCGCGCGGACCGGATCGGTCAGCAGGAGAGCGGACGTGACGACAAACGCCAGCGCGACGCCGAAGCGCCGGGCTGGCGTCTGCCGTCCGTCAGTAGCCGAAGCCCAACCGGAACTCGACCCGGTTCGCATCACGGGCGGCGTCTTCGTTGTATTGCGTGACGCCGAACCCCATGCGCACCAGGCGGCCCACCTTGAACGTGACCCCGGCCGAGAGGTAGCCAAACTGTTCTCCATCCAGACCAGGGTAGTAAAAGGTGTCGCCGTTGTCGAGTAGCATCGACGCGTCCATGGTCGAGCTTCCGGCTCCCATCCAGAAGCCCATCGACTTGTCGAAGTGGAAGATGGCCTCGACGCCCACGTCAGCCATGCCGATCGTCACGCTCTGCGTCGCGCTGTTCGGCTTCTGCGAATAGTCCGCCGTCCACATCTGGTAGCTGATGTGCGGCCCGAACAGCATCACGAGCTCGTCCCACTGCCATCCGACGCCGAGCATGCCGCCGAATCCGACGCCGAACTTCGGATCGTCGTCCTGTCCGATGTCCGGCCAGACCTGCGGTGTGAAGTACAGATTTGCGCCGAAGATGAACTTCGAGCCTGTCGCTTCGGCGCCGGCGGGCTCCGGCTTGCCCGGGGCGGGCTTGTCTTGGGCGGCGAGAGGCGCGGCCAGCAGGCCCAGCGCCACGAGGAGCGACCACACGCGTTGCATTGCAGCCTCCGAACCGGAGGAGAGGGGTAGCTGCACGATGTCTCGCGCGGCGTGGTCCCGCATTCAGGTAATGCTGGAGTTCCTGTCAGCGAAACGCCGAGGCCGGAACGTGCCAGTGAGGGGCTCGGGGACCGAGGCGCGCCCGGAAACCTGAACGCGGTCTCGCGGATTCACTCTTGGTTGTCCCAAGAGTCGTCTAATCCCAAGAAATCCTGTATTCGGAGACCGTGGATGTCCGAGAGCGCGAAGTCCGGGGGCAAGTGCCCCGTGATGCATGGTAGCCCGAGCGCCGTGAAGGCCGGTGGCCGTTCCAACCGCGACTGGTGGCCCAACCAGCTGAACATCGGCATTCTGCACCAGAATCCGCCTGCTGGCGACCCAATGGGCGAAGCCTTCAATTATGCGAAGGAGTTCCAGACGCTCGATCTCGACGCCGTGGTCGCGGACCTCAAGGCGCTGATGACGGATTCGCAGGACTGGTGGCCGGCCGACTACGGCCACTACGGTCCTCTCATGATCCGCATGGCCTGGCACTCGGCGGGCACCTACCGCACGGCGGACGGTCGCGGTGGCGCCGGCAACGGCACGCAGCGCTTCGCGCCGCTCAACAGCTGGCCGGACAACGGCAATCTCGACAAGGCCCGTCGCCTGCTGTGGCCGATCAAGCAGAAGTACGGCAAGAAGCTCTCCTGGGCGGATCTCATGATCCTCGCCGGCAACGTCGCGCTGGAGTCGATGGGCTTCAAGACCTTCGGCTTCGCCGGCGGCCGCGCCGATGTGTGGGAGCCCGAGCAGGACATCTACTGGGGCCCGGAAGCCGAGTGGCTCGGCGACAAGCGCTACCAGGGCGACCGCGAGCTCGAGAACCCGCTCGCCGCGGTGCAGATGGGTCTCATCTATGTGAATCCCGAAGGCCCGAACGGCAAGCCGGATCCGCTGGCCTCGGCGCGCGACATCCGCGAGACCTTCCGCCGCATGGCGATGAACGACGAGGAGACCGTCGCGCTGGTGGCCGGCGGCCACACCTTCGGCAAGATGCACGGTGCCGGCGATCCGGCGCTCGTGGGTAAGGAGCCGGAGGGCGCGTCGATGGAAGAGCAGGGTCTCGGCTGGAAGAACGCGCTCGGCACGGGCAAGGGCGAGTTTACCACGACCTCGGGCCTCGAGGGCGCGTGGACGCCGACGCCCACGACGTGGGACAACGAATACTTCGAGACGCTCTTCAAGTGGGAGTGGGAATGCGTGAAGAGCCCGGCGGGCGCGTACATCTGGGAGCCGAAGGAAAAGGACGCCGCGCGCACCGTGCCCGACGCGCACGTGAAGGGCAAGTTCGTGCTGCCGGCGATGTCCACGGCTGACATCGCGATGCGCGAAGACCCGATCTACCGCGCGATTTCGGAGCGCTTCCACAAGAACCCTGCGCTGCTCGCCGACGCGTTTGCTCGCGCCTGGTTCAAGCTCACGCACCGCGACATGGGGCCGCGCGCGCGCTACCTCGGCAAGTTGGTGCCGAGCGAGGTGCTCGTGTGGCAGGATCCGGTGCCGGCCGTGGATCACCAGCTGGTCGATGCCTCGGACATCGTCGCGCTCAAGGCGACGCTGCTCAAGAGCGGGCTGACGATCAGCGAACTGGTGACGACGGCCTGGGCCTCGGCCTCGACCTTCCGTGGCAGCGACAAGCGCGGCGGCGCCAACGGCGCGCGCATTCGCCTCGCGCCGCAGAAGGATTGGGAAGTCAACGAGCCGCGGCAGCTGACGCGCGTGCTCGCTGCGCTCGAGAAGGTGCAGGTCGAGTTCAACGCCGCGCAGAAGGGCGGCAAGAAGATCTCCCTCGCCGACCTCATCGTGCTTGGCGGTGTCGCGGCGATCGAAGAAGCGGCGCGCAAGGGCGGCCTCAGC
>PNKF01000018.1 GCA_013822285.1 Gemmatimonas sp. | reverse complement strand
GCGCTCATGCGGCGCGAGGCCACGGCGCCGCAGGTGGCGCAGGGGATCTCAGGCTTGGCATCGCTGATCTTGAGGACGAAGTCCTCGGACTCGTGCCCTTCGGGGCAACGGTACTCATAGGTCGGCATGGCGCGGAACAGGCGTAAGGTGTGGAGCCTGTTAAACTTAGCGGTCCTTGAGGAGGCGTTCAAGGCGTTCCGACACGCGCATCGGCAGCGTGAGTTCGTCGGCGATGGCGGCAATCTCCTCGGCCTCCTTCCACTGCGCCTCCAGCGCTGCGAGTTCACCCTGCAGCGCGCGCCGTTCGGCTTCCTCGTGGGCGGCCATCTCCATCGCGAGGCGATACTCCGTCGGCTGCGCCGACATGCCCTTGAGACGCCAGGAGCCCTCGCCTCGCAAGGGCGCCGCGAACTTCGAGCAGAGCGCGTCGAGGGAGCCCATCTGCTCGAGCAGGCTCACGGCCTCGCGCACGGTTTGCTTCCGCCCGCCCGTGGCGTTGATGCGCGGCAAGAAGAGCCGCGCAGCTTCGTCGGCATTCGCGCCGGTGAGCGTGACGCGGTGATCGCCCATGATCGGCGGTCCGGGCGCAAAGCGGCCCACCGGATGCGGCCCGCGAACCGCCGGCACTTGAATGCCCCAGCCCCGCTCGTGCTCAGGCACCGTCACGAGCATCGAGAGGTCCGCGAAGGCGGCGTTCACGTAGAGCGGGCCCTGCTCATCGATGAAGCGGCCCGCCACCAAGCGCCCGTAGTACAGGTCGTTGGCCATGCCTGCGACCATGCGCGGAAGCTGCCACATGCCGAAGACCGAGGCGCCAAGCCAGGCTTTGCCCAGAAAGGGCCAGCCGGCGATGGCCACGACGCCGGCCCCGCCCCAGAGCATCGCACGGCGCCACCGCGTGCCGAAGCGATCACCGTAGCGCCACGCGGCAAACTCCGGGCGTTGCGGCTCGCCGATGCGAATGAGTTCCGTGCCGTCGCGCATGCGCGCGAGTCCGATCTGATCCGTCGACACACGGAGCCGCGTGTCACGGAAGAGCCGCTCGCCTTCCTCGATCGCTTCCCAGCGCGTCTCGAGCGGCGAGAGGTTCCACTGCCGGCAGGCCTCGCAGATGGCCCAGAGGCGGCCTTTCGCTTGATCGAAGGCGAGCTTGCGACCGACCGGGAAATGCTCGAGCGCCTCGTTCTTCCCCAGCGACGCGTGGCAGAAGGTGCAGGTCGAGTACATCAGCTCCCCTTCAAGCGATTGATGCGCCGCACGATGCGTTCGGGCAGCGTGAGTTCGTCGGCGATCGCGGCAATCTCTTCGGCCTCGCGCCACACGGCTTCGAGCGCGGCGAGCTCGCCTTCAAGTGCGCGGCGCTCCGTTTCCTCGTGGGCAGCCATCTCGAGCGCGAGGCGCAGGTGTGCGTCCGTCTCGCCGAGCGCCCAGCTGCGGCCGGGCTGCTTGGAGAGAGATGACGGCTTGAGGCCATCGAGGAACATGCGCTCGGGTCCGCCGACTGATTCGAGCACGCGCACCGCCTCCGAGACAGTCGAGCGGCGGCCACCGGTCATGTTCACCTCGGGCAGAATGACGCGCATCGCATCCAACGCCGCGGCCCCCGCGATGATGCGTGGCGTATCCTTCGCCTCTCGCTGGCCGAACATCGTCCGTGACGGCCCGAGCCCACGGGCGTTCGGCACGCCCGGCCTCCCCTGCACCTCGATGCTCCAGCCCAGCACGGATGACTGATCGCGAACCACGCGTGTCGCGCCGACCAGCGAGCGCGTCACCATGAACGGACCGGATTCATCCTCGTGCCGCACGATGACTTTCCGGTCATCGTACGCGTTCCTCCAAGTGGTGTAGAGGTTGATGGGCAGCGTGCTCACGCCGCTAAACGCGATGCCGAGCGCCGGGCCGGCAGCGAGCCAGCCGCCGACGAAGGCGACGCCGCCCACGCCGACCATCCACGCGCGGCGGTACCGCCGTGCGAAGCGGTCGCCGTAGCGCCAGGCGGCGAACTCCGGCCGCAGTGGCTCGCCGATGCGAATGAGTTCCGTCCCATCGCGCAGCTTCGCGAGGCCGATCTGCTCCGTCGCGACCCGGAGCTTGGTGTCGCGGTAAAGCTTCTCACCCTCTTCGATTGCCTCCCAGCGCGTCTCGAGGGGTGAGAGGTTCCACTGGCGGCAACTCGGGCACACCGCCCACAACCGGCCGCGTGCTTGATCGAAGGCCAAGCGTTTCCCGACCGGGAAATGCTCCAGCGCCTCGTTGCGACCGAGCGGCGCGTGGCAGAAGGTGCAGGTGGAGTACACGACAACTCAGCGTCAGCGCAGTCGCAGACGTTCCAAGGCCTTGGCGACCGCGGGCGATTCGACGAGGCCGTCGGCGATGGCGGCAACCTCCTCTGCCTCTTGCCAGCGACGCTCCAGCTCGGCGAGCTCGCCCTGCAGCGCACGCCGCTCGGTCTCCTCGTGCAGCGCCATCTCGATGGCGAGCCGTACATGCGCGGGCGTACGGGCAAACTCGCCGCTGTGCAAGGCGACGAACTCCTTCTCCGCCAGCTTCGGCTGGTCCTCGGGGTCGATGCCGAGTTCCGCGATGTCTTGCTCACGCACGGCCTTGGTGAAGGTGGTGCCGAGTCGCATCAAGGCGTCGGTGGAGCCGTGCATCTCCAGCGTGCGCACGGCGTCCGCAATGTCCGCCTTGCGTCCGCCGCCGCGATTGATGCGCGGCATCAGCTGGCTGGCGAGACTCGCGGCGGCCGGCCCCCGCACGCTCACGAAGGGATCGCGGAATCGCGCAATGCGCGGCGAGACGTCTGGCGGCTCGTACGGCAGGCGCAGTGACCAGCCGCCGTCGGCGTCCGGATCGCGCTTCACCTCGAGATGCGACACGTGCACATAGGTCAGGCGCACCCGCCCCACCTCGGGAAGCTCGACCCATGCTGCCGTGAGACGGCGACGCAGCAGTTGCGCGACGGTACCGACGGTGAGGATTCCGACCGTGGGCGCGGTGGCCACGATGTTGAGCACCGGGCCCGCGAACTTCATGCCCCACGCGGCCGCACCAGCCGCGGCGCCGATGCGCCCCGACACGCGATATCGCTGCGCAAAGCGCTCGCCGTAGCGCCAGGCTGCAAACTCCGGCCGCAGCGGCTCACCGATGCGGATCAGCTCGGTGCCGTCGCGCAGTCGCGCGAGGCCGATGTGCTCCGTGCTCGTGCGCAATCGCGTGTCGCGGTAGAGCCGCTCACCTTCTTCGATGGCCTCCCAGCGCGCCTCGAGCGGCGAGAGGTTCCACTGCCCGCAGGCCACGCAGACCGCCCACAGACGCCCGCGCGCCTGGTCGATGGCGAGCTTGCGTCCGACCGGGAAATGCTCGAGCGCTTCGTTCGCTCCCAGCGGCGCGTGGCAGAAGGTACAGGTGGAATACACGCACACAAAGTCGGAAGGTGCACAGCGCCGGTCAACGGCACTGTGCACCGTCATCGGCCCTATGTTCCGGTGCGGCGCGACCTAGGCCGGCCGATACTCGCCCCAGACGTCTCGCAGCACGTTGGAAATCTCGCCAACGGTCGCGCGGGCCTTCACGGCGTCGATGATCAATGGCATCAGCGGCGTACGTGCCCCGCCGGCCTGGGCGTATGCGGGCGCGGCAGCACGGATCGCGGCCAGCGTGCGGCCCACCACCGCCGCATCACGCTTGGCCTTCACCGCGGCCAGCCGATCCCGCTGGCCTTGCTCGAGCGCCGCAAAGTTCGGCGCGGGAATGATCGGCGGATCTTCACCGTCGGCGAACTTGTTCACGCCCACCAACACCGTGCTGCCGCTCTCGACCGCGAGCTGGAACTCGTAGGCCGAGCGCCCGATCTCCTCCTGGAAGAATCGCGCGTCGATGGCGGCCGAACTGCCGCCGAGCTCCTCGACCTTGGCCAGCAACTCCAACGCACGACGCTCGACTTCGTCGGTCAGCGACTCGACGTAGTAGCTGCCCGCCAACGGATCCACCGTCTGCGCCACGCCGCTCTCATACGCCACGATCTGCTGCGTCCGCAGCGCCAAGGTCGCCGCCTCGGCGGTCGGGAGCGCGAGGGCTTCGTCGTAGCCGTTGGTGTGCAGCGACTGCGTGCCGCCCAAGGTGGCCGCCAACGTCTGCACGGCGACGCGCACGACGTTGTTGAGCGGCTGCTGGGCCATCAGCGTCACGCCGCCGGTCTGCGTGTGGAAGCGCAGCTTGCAGGACGCGTCGCTGGCGGCGAAGCGCTCGCGCATCAGGCGCGCCCAGATGCGGCGCGCCGCGCGGAACTTGGCGACTTCTTCGAACAGGTCGTTGTGGCAGGCGAAGAAGAAGCTCAGCCGCGGCGCGAAGTCGTCGACCTTGAGGCCCGCCTCCACGGCGCGCTGCACATAGGCCAGCGCATTCGCGAAGGTGAACGCCAGCTCCTGCACCGCCGTCGCCCCCGCCTCGCGGATGTGATAGCCGGAAATCGAAATCGGATTCCAGCTCGGCACCTCCGTCGCACAGAACCGGAACGTCTCGGCGATCAACGACAGCGAGGGCTCCGGCGGGAACACGTAGGTTCCGCGCGCGATGTACTCCTTGAGGATGTCGTTCTGGATCGTGCCGCTGAGCTTCGCACGCGGGATGCCCCGCTCTTCCGCCACGACCACGTACATCGCGAGCAACACGCTGGCCGTCGCATTGATGGTCATCGAGGTCGAGACCTTGTCGAGCGGCAGGTCGGCGAGGAGCAGATGCATATCCTCGACGGTGTCGATCGCCACGCCGACGCGGCCCACTTCACCGAGTGCGCGCGGCGAGTCGGAATCGAGCCCCATCTGGGTCGGCAGGTCGAAGGCCGTCGAGATGCCAGTCTGCCCGGCTTCGAGCAAGAGCTTGAAACGCGCGTTCGTTTCCTGCGCCGTGCCGAAGCCGGCATACTGCCGCATGGTCCACAGGCGCCCGCGATACATCGTCGGCTGCACACCGCGCGTGAACGGGAACTGCCCCGGTTCGCCCAGCTGCTGCGCGTAGTGCGCATCCGGCGCAGCCGGCCGATACACCGGCGCCACCGGAATCCCGCTGGGCGACAGCGCTTCGGGCGTCGCTGCCTTGGCGTCCGCGCCGCCGCGCGACGCGGACTTGGCCTTCGACTCACTCACGCCGCTCACTCCTTTGCCAGCATCTCGGCCGCGATCGCCACGTCGGCCTTCGAGCCCACGTAGTACGGCGTGCGCTGATGCAGCGAGGTCGGCTGCACATCGAGGATGCGCTGCGTGCCGTTGATGGCCGCGCCGCCCGCCTGCTCACAGATGAAGGCCAGCGGATTGCATTCGTACAGCAGGCGCAACTTGCCTTCGGGGCTCTTCTGATTCGCCGGATACGCAAAGAGACCGCCGCCCAGCAGGTTGCGATGGAAATCCGCGACCAGCGAGCCCACGTAGCGCACGTTCATGGCCGCGCGCTTGCCGTCCAGCCCACGGTAGCGCCGCATGAGGGCGCGCACGTTCTCGGGCCAGATCTGTTCATAGGCGTCGTTGACGCTGAGGTATCGGCCGTGTTCCGGGATGCGCATGTTCGGATGCGAGAGCAAGAACTCGCCGATCGACGGGTCGAGCGTGAACCCGTGCACGCCGTGCCCCGTGCTGTACACCAGCATGGTGCTGGAGCCGTAGATCACGTAGCCCGCGGCGACCTGCTTCACGCCGGGCTGCAGCGCATCGGCCAGCGTGCCGTCTTCGCCCGGCGTGACCTTCTTGAGCACCGAGAAGATCGTGCCGACGGGGACGTTCACGTCGATGTTTGACGAGCCATCGAGCGGATCGAAGAGCAGCAGGTACTTGCCGCGCTTGAACTGCTTCGGGATCGGAATGAGCTGTTCCTGTTCCTCGGAGGCCATCGCGCAGAGGCGGCCCCCGTGGTCCAGCGCCTTGATGATGATGTTGTCGGCGATGACGTCGAGCTTCTGCTGCGCCTCGCCCTGCACGTTCTCCGTGCCTTCGGCGCCGAGGATGTCGACGAGGCCCGCGAGGCGGACCTTGTTCGCGATCATCTTGCTCGCCAGGGCGAGATCGTAGAGGATGCCGGAGAGCTCACCCGTGGCGTCCGGGTAGCTGCGCTCCTGCTCGATGATGTAGCGGTCGATGGTGACGACGCTGGTATCGGTGTGCTTGACCATGGGCGAAAGCTCTCGCTTCTGAAGAGCTAGGGCAATGGCGGAGACGCCTCCCGCACGGGCCAGCGCTGCCCAGCGGCCTCGACCTCCCAGGAGTGGCCGTCGGTGCGGAGCACGATGCTGCCGAGTTGGTCCGTGCGCAGGACGCTGGCCCCGTGGTCAAGCAGTCGGCGCATGACGTCCGCGCTCGGATGACCGTAGCTGTTGTCCCGCCCGACGGAAACCAAGGCGACGCGCGGGGACACCGCCTCGAGGAAGTCCGACACGCTGCTCGTCGACGAGCCGTGATGCGCCACCTTGAGCACGTCGACGTCGAGCGCCTGCGGCATCTCGCGCAGCAGCCAGTCCTCGAGCGCCTGCTCGGCGTCGCCCGTCAGCAGCAGCGAGCGCGCGCCGTACTCCACGCGGAGGATCGTGCTCGCTTCGTTCGGATCGCTGAGCGCGGAGGTCCAGGCGGAGTCCGGGGCGAGGAACTCGAAGGTCACGCCGTCGAGCAGCAGGCGTTCGCCGGGTCGCACGCGCGCCCAGGTGCTGCCGCGCCGCTCGGCAGCGCGTAGCATCTCGGCGTAGCTCGCGCTGCCGGCGACGAATGCCGCGTCGCGAATCTGACGTGGACGCAGGGCCTCGATCACACTGGCCGCCCCGCCGATGTGGTCGGCATGCGGATGCGTGACGACGAACAGCGCGAGCTCCCCACCCCGCCGCCGAAGATACGGGATCACCGTGGCGCGCCCGGCGTCGCCGGAGCTCCAGCTGCGACCGGCGTCTACGAGCACCCATCGTCCCGCCGGGGTGCGCAGGGCGATCGCATCGCCTTGGCCCACGTCGATCATGTGCACTTCGAGTCCTGCGGCGCGCTGCAGCGGCAGGTCGGGCAGCCATGCGAGCAGGGCCACCGCTGCACAGGCGGCGGTCGCCCACGGACGCCAGTGACGCGCCCAGGCCGCGACGAGCACCGCCGTCGCGGCGGCAGCGCTCAGCACGACGGTGGCGAGCGTCGGCGCAACATTCACCGCGGCACCCGGAAGCGCGGCGGCCGCTGCCGCCACCGCATCGAGCGCCCGCATCAGCGGACGCGCCGCATCCGCGACGAACGCGCCAATCGCGTCGCCCGGCGCGAGCATGGCGAGAAACAGCGTCGGCTGCAGCAAGGCCACGACGGGCCCCGCGCCGAGGTTCGAGATGATGGCGACGAGACTCAGTCGCCCGAAGTGCCAAGCGACGAGTGGCGCCGTGACGGCGGTGGTCAGCGCACCCGCAATCAGCTCACGCATGAGCGTGGCGCGCCACCCGCGTGACCAACGGCGGCGCCAGCTCTCGGCATCGCCGCCGTGTTCGCCCGGTGGCGCTGCGAAGGCCCGCCGCGCGAGTCTCCCCGCGGCGATCAGTCCCGCGTATCCGCTGACGCTGAGCTGCCAGCCGAGGTCGAGCACCGTCCGTGGCTGGAGCAGCGGCAGCATCGCGCCGATGGCGAAGGTGGCCCAGGGAGAGGTCGGCCGTTGCAGGAGTCGCGTGGCCGTCATCGCCATGAACAGCGCGGCACTGCGTACCGCAGCGGCTGGCGCCCCGATGGCGAGCACGTACACGCCGACGATGAGCACTGCGCCGATGCGCCCCGCGGTCGCGGGCAGTCGCGCCGCCTCGACGACGAGCAGCAGTGCCGCGCCGATGATGCCGACGTGCAAGCCGGAGATCGAGAGGATGTGCACCAACCCCGCATCGGCGTAGCGCTCACGCAGTTCCATCGACAAGCCGTCGGTGTCGGCGATCAGCAGGGCTTTCGCGAGCCCTGCATCGGCCGCGAAGCGCCGATCGATCGTCGCCGCCACGCGATTGCGCCATCGGGCCAGCGGACCGGGCGCTTCGATCACCGACACGGCAGCGTCGCGCAGCAGCAGGCCGCGCTCCCCGGCGCTCGCCTCCGCACTGCGCACGCGGACGAGACTGCCGGCGGCGGCCTCGCCGCTACGCACGGCGACGGCGACGCGAACCGCGCAGCCGTGTAGGCGACCCGTGGCGAACCCCGTCGGCTGCGCGTCACGCGCGAGTCGTACCTGCCACTCGCGGGCCGCGAGAGCCTCGGCCTCGCAGCGCAGGTCCTGCTGCCGAAGGTCGGCCCCAACGCTCAGCGCGACCACGAAGAGCAACAGCAGCGCCGCCGCGCCCTCCACGCGCCAGTGACGCTCCGCTGGCAGCGCGATCGCGCGCCACAGCAACCAGAGCCCGAGGGCAGTCCCCACCGAGAGGCCGGCCGCGGTTCCGACGCCGCCCAAACCAAGCGCAGTCCCCAGCGCCCACGCGATCGCCGCCTGAAGCACGAGAGGCATCAGGGCAGCATTCGCGCCCCGATGCCTCAACTCAGTATCCGATCGCCGCCTGGCGTCGCCGAATCACGCGCGAGGTGCTCGCGGCGACTCTGCGCGGAGTGCTCGGGAGTCTAGCCCGCCATCGGCAGCGGCTTCCGCTCCTGCACCGGCGTGCCCGTGAACGTCGCGCCCGTCGTGCCGGTGAGCTCCACGGTCATGTAGCTGCCAATCAACTCCGGCCCGCCCGGCACCAAGACCGTCTTGAAGTCGCGCGAGCGCGCCTGCATCAACTCGCCACCCTTCCGCGCCTCCTTCTCGACCATGACCTCCATGCGCTCACCGAGGCGGCCCATGTTCTTCTCGCGCGAGATCCCGCGGATGGTGTTGAGCAGCTCGGTGTAGCGCGCATCCATCACCGCATCGGGGATGGTCCACTCCGCCGGCATGCGCGTCGCGGGCGTGCCTTCACGCGGCGAGAACTTGAACGTGAACGCGTCGTCGAAGCGCACCTCGCGGCAGAGCGAGAGCGTATCCGCGAACTCCTCGTCCGTCTCCCCCGGGAAGCCGACGATGATGTCCGTCGTGAGCCCGAGGCCCGGCATCGCCGCGCGCAGTCGCGCCACGCAATCGAGGTACTCCTCGCGCGTGTAGCGGCGCAACATGCGCTTGAGCATCGACGTCGAGCCCGACTGCATCGGCAGATGCACGTGCTCGCAGACCGTCGGCGTCTCTGCCATCGCGGCAATCACGCGATCCGAGAAGTCATTCGGATGCGGGCTGGTATAGCGCACGCGGCGGATGCCATCGACCTTGCCCACGGCGCGCAGCAGGTCGGCGAAGTCGTGCGTGCCGTCGTGGTACGAATTCACGGTCTGGCCGAGCAGCACGACTTCGGTGATGCCACGCTGCGCGACTTCGGCCGTCTCGCGCACCACGTCGGCCAATTTGCGCGAGCGCTCGGGCCCACGCGTCGTCGGGACGATGCAGTAGGTGCAGCGATAATCGCAGCCGCGCTGCACGGGAATCCAGGCCTTCACGCCATCGAAGCGGCGCGCCGAGAAATCCTCGTAATGCTCCTCAAGATCGAAATCCGTGGCGCTGAAGCGCTCGCCATGGCGGGCACCGTCGATCAGCGAGGGCAGCGAGCGGTAACCATCGGGCCCGACCACCAGCTGCACGCGCGTGTCCGTCTCCAGCAAGCGCGGACCCAAGCGCTGCGCCATGCAGCCCGTCACGCCAAGGACGGCACCTGACTTGAGATCGCGCCGCAGCTCACCCAGGCGGCCGAGCACCCGCTGCTCCGCGTTGTCACGAATCGCGCAGGTGTTGACCAGCACGACGTCCGCGCCGATCGGCGAATCCACCGACACGTAGCCTTCGGCCTCCAGGCGGCCATACATCAGCTCGGAATCGCTGACGTTCATCTGGCAGCCGTAGGTCTCGATGTAGACGGTCGGGGCGGGCTTCTGCATCGGGGGAAATCTAATCGGGCCCAGGCGCCGCTCGAACCCGCGCCGCCCCCGATCGCTGGCCGCTGCCTAGCGGCCCGGCCCGCTCGCGGCCGCCTCGACCGGCAGCCAGATCGAGAAGGTGCTCCCCTGCCCTTCGACGCTCTCGACCGCGATACGCCCGCCATGGTTCTCCACGGCGACGCGGCAGAACGCCAACCCCAGCCCGCTGGAGAACACGCGCGGTGCGTTCGGCACGCTTAGCTGCGTGAACGCCGCGAAGATCGTCTCCTGATACTCCTCAGGGATGCCCGGGCCGTCGTCCCCCACCGTGAACACGATGCCCGTCCCGTCGCGCCGCGCCGTCAGCTGCAGCGTCACCGGCATGGGCGAGTGCGTGATGGCGTTCTGGATCAGGTTCGAGAACACGCGCTTGAGGATTGCCTTGTCCGCCTGGAACACCGGCGCGTCGTCGGCCACCTCGACGCGGGAGCTCGTCTGCTCCTGACGGAAGCGCAGCGCCCAGTCGTATTCCAGCTCCGCGAGGAACGCCAGCGGCGCAATCGGCTCCATCGCCAGCGCCAGCGGCTTCTCCTCGGCGCGCGTCACGTCGAGCAGGTTATGAATCAGGCCCAGCAGGTCTTCGGCCTTGCCTTCCACGTCACTCAGCGCGCGAGCGGGCCCCTCGGGGACGGCACCGAAGTCGCCATCGCGCAGCATCTCGAGCGTCGCGAGCATCGAGGTGAGCGGCGTCTTGAGATCGTGCACGACCATGCGCGTGAGGTCGTCCCGGGCCTTCTGCACTTCGCGCAGGCGGCGCAGCGATTCCTCGAGCGCATCGGTCGCACCCTTGAGCTTGAGCAGCGAACGCACGCGCGCGCCGAGCACGTGGCGATTGTGCGGTTTGATGAGGAAATCGTCGCCGCCGCTCTCGATCGCCTTGAGGCGGTCACTGGCGTCGTTCAGCGCCGAGACGAAGATCACGGGAATGCGCGCCGTGCGGGGATCGCGCTTCAAGCGACGACAGACCTCGAACCCCGCTTCGCGGTCAGGCACGCCGAGCGCGCCCGCCGGCATGGACGCATCGAGGATGCAGAGATCGGGGCGCAGCTCCATGGCCATCGCCAGCGCCGAGGGCGCGTCGGGCGCTGTCACGATGCGCAGCCCCAAGGGCGCCAACTGGTCCGTCAGCAGCTCGATGTTGGCCTCGACGTCATCAGCCAAGAGGACGCAGGCCGCGGTCTCCATGCCTTAGGGCCGGATGCCGAATCCGAGCGAGAGGAACCAGCTGTTCTCCTTCGCGCCCGGGGCCGTGCGCGTGAGGCGCTGCGCGCCGAGGTCGATCTGCGTGCGCCCGCGCGCCAGCGGCAGGCCCACGCCGAAAGCGAAGCCGTTCTCGCGCACTTGATCGCCGCTCACGCCGAACGGCAGGGTGCGATCACGGAAGCCGGCGCGCACCAGCATGTTCGCCCCGAAGAGCTGCGGCCCGAGCGCTTCCACGCCGGCGGCGAGCTCCGTCGCATCGAAGACGCCGTCGGCACTGCTGCTCAGTCCCTCGAGATCGGTCCAGCGCACCTGGTCCACGCGCGCATGCGCCGTGACGCCTCGGATGCCGAAGTAGGCCACGCCGAGTCCCGTGCGCGCAGGCACTTTGGCCGTGCGCAGCTCATCACCCTGCAGTTCGATGGACATGTCGCCGCCGAACTTCGTCGACGCCGACACGACGAGGTCCGTGAGCAGCTCGGCGACCACGCCGAGCGAGTAGGCCGCACCGGTGTACCCGAAGGAGTTCACCTGCGACACACCCTGCACCCCTGAGGTGTCGGGGAAGCTGCGTTGGAAGAACGTGCGGTTCTCGCCGACGACGGCGTGCAGCGCGGCGCCCACCTGCACGCGCGGCGAGATCACATAGCCGAGCGCGAGGCGCGCGTCGTTCATCGCCCCCTCGCTGCTCACCTGCAACTGCGATTCCGTCGGGATCCCGGTGACGAGGATCGTGTCATTCGTCTGGTTGCGCCAGGTGCGGTCGAGCATCGGCGTGATGCCGATGGCGCCGACCCAGCGCCCGTAACTGCCCGTCGCCTGGAAGCCCGGGAAGCGCACAAGGTTCGCGTAGGCCCGCTGCGAGCCGACGAGCGTCTCGCGCATCTCGGGCTCGAAGCGCACCATGATCGACAGACGATTCGACCGCGTGATCGCGGCCGGATTGACGGCGGAGTTCGGATCCAGCTCGGCACTGGCGCCGCCCATCGCTGCGGCCGCGCCAGAGAGACCGCCCACGGGATAGCCGAGGCCCTGCGCGCCGATGCTTCCCTGGGCCTGCAGCGAGCTGCTGACGAGGACGACGGCGAGACCAGCGACGAACGTCAGAAGGCGCGGCATCACGGCTGCCCCAGGACGGCGCCCGGTGTGTAGGTGATCAACAACTTGGGACGGAGGCGAGGATCGGCCGCGCGCGTGGAGTGGAAGCGCAGCGCCGAGGCCGTACCGCCCTCGAGGTTCGAACGCAGGATCAGCGCCGTCGGCTGCGCGCGTCCCGGATTCGAGGTGTTCCACTGCCGGAGCAGGTTGTTCACGTTGAGGCGCACGGTATCGGCGCGCGACGGCGTGATCCACTTGCTGGCGAGGAAGACGCCGGCCGGACTGAGCAAGGTGGCCGCACGATGCAGCGAGACCGATTCCGTATTCACGAGCGTCAGGTGCCCGTCGAGTCGAATCGAATCGTTCGCGGCCGGGCCCGTCACGGGATCCTGCACCAGCTGCAGCTGGGCACGCAGCACGCCGACCGAATCCGTGAAGTACGCCGGCACGTTGAAGCGCAGGTACGCGCGCGAGCCCGGCAGGCCGCCGATCGTGATGGTGTTCGGCGCGAGCTTGTTTGGCGCCTGGATCAGGATGTGGTAGTCCGTGAGGTCCGAGGCCAGGGCTGGCGGCACCGCCGGCGTCTGCGAGTTGCCCGGGAAGCTGAAGCGCGTGCGCACGATGGTGTCAGGCGCCGGCACCGTATCGACCGAGGCCGCGACATAGGCCAGCGTGGGGCCGTTGCCCAGGTCGGTGGGCGTCACGCGCAGCTGCACGCGCTGTGCCGCACGCACCTGGAAACCCAGCCGCACCCGGCGATCCGGCGTGTTCAGCACCGTCCGCAGGAACGTGGTGTCGATCGGAATGCGGATGCGCAGCGTGTCCGTGAACGCCGTGTCACCCTGATAGCTGCCCACGAGGCGCGCCGGCGTGAAGTACGGCACCGACTGCATCGGGATGGTATCGATGATCGTGGGCTCGAAGACGTCGTACACGTCGATGAACCACTGCGCAGGCGTCGCGACTTCGGAAGCCTGCAGGAACAGCGTCACGTATGCGGAGTCGAGCTTCGTGATCTCCGTCGGCGCATCGCCATTCACCTGCTGGAACTGCCGCGTCAACGAGTCGAAGCGCGCGACGACACGGATGTCCAGGGTGTCCGTCCAGGCGGCCAGCACCAGCGGATCCTCGCTGCCTTGGAAGGGGAAGCCGAGGAGATTCGTGTCGAGGACGACCGTACCCTCGAGGACGGTGTCACGAATCACGAGGTCCTGCCCCGGGCACAGCAGCGGGCAGGTGCCCCCCGTCTGCAGGTCCTCGGTACAGGCACCGAGAGCCGCGACGAGCGGGAACGCAAGAAGAGCAATCCAACGGGAAGGACGCGACATCAGCGATGGAGCGAAGCGGGCGTGAAGGGATTCGGCAGCAGGCCGTCGAGCGACCAGCGCGTGACGCGGCCGGCGGCGTCGATCGCCACCACCGCGATACCGGGCGCAAACTCCGCGAGCGCTTGCCGGCAAATCCCACAGGGGGGCGTCGCCTCGGGGGCGTCGGTCGCGATGGCGACCGCCGTGAACTCCCGGTGTCCGGCGACGACAGCGGCACCGAGGGCCACGCGTTCCGCACAGGTGCCGGCGGGATACGACGCGTTCTCGACGTTGCAGCCATCAATGATCGAACCGTCGGCGCAGAGCAGCGCCGCACCGACGTGGAACTTGGAATACGGCGCGTACGCACGGCCCTTGGCCGCACGCGCGCGTTCAGTCAGCAGGTGTTCCTGCGCCGAGGACAGGCTCATCCGACCAGCGCCGTGCAGAACGAGGTGCCACGGCCGCGGAACGCGATGCCCAACCACTCGGCCACCGTCGCGCCGAGGTCGGAGAACGTCGCTCGCGCGCCCAACGACTGCGGACGCACCCGCGCGCCCAACGCCAGCAGCGGGACGTTCTCCCGGCTGTGGTCGGTGGACGGCGTGGTCGGGTCGTTGCCGTGGTCGGCAGTAATGAAGAGCAGGTCGTCCTCGCGGAGGGCGGCGATGAGGTCAGGCAACGCGGCATCGAAGTCGCGCAGTGCCTGATGGAACCCCGGAACGTCGTTCCGGTGCCCGTAGGCCTGGTCGAAATCTACAAGGTTGGCGAACAACAACCCATCCGGACCGCGGCGAAGCCAGTCGAGGATCTTCGCGACGCCCTCGGCGTTGCCCGAGGTATGCCCGCCCTTGAGCCCTCGGCAGGCGAAGAGATCGTCCACCTTGCCCACGCCCGTGCGCGGGATGCCAGCGGCCATCAAGGCATCGAGCAGCGTGTCTTCCGAGGGGGCCACCGAGTAATCGCGGCGATTCTTCGTCCGCTGCCAGGCGCCCGGGGCGCCCACAAAGGGACGCGCGATCACGCGGCTGGGATTGTGCGGCGCCACCAGCATCGTGCGCGCCGTCTCGCAGGCCGCGTAGAGCTCGGCGAGGGGAATCGTCTCCTCGTGCGCGGCGACCTGGAACACGGAGTCCGCGCTCGTATACACGATCCACTTCCCCGTGGCCTGATGCTCGGCGCCGAAGTCCTCCAGCACCTTGGTGCCGCTGCCGACCACGTTCCCGACCACGCCGCGGCCCGTGCGTCGCGAGAACTCCTCAAGCACGTCGGCCGGGAACCCGTTCGGATACGTAGGAAACGGCTGCGCGAGGTGCACGCCGGCGATTTCCCAGTGACCCGTGGTGCTGTCCTTGCCCGCGGAGCGCGGCTCCATCAACCCCCAGGCGCCGCGCGGATTGGCAACGGCCGGCACGCCGTCGAGCGGCGCGATGTTGCCCAACCCCGCCGCGCCGAGATTCGGCAGCTGCAAGCCGCCCACGGCGCGCGCGAGGTTGCCAAGCGTGTCGGAGCCTTCGTCCCCGTAGGCGACGACATCGTGCGCGGCACCGATGCCCACGCCGTCCAACACGAGAATGATTGCGCGTCGTGCCATCACTGCGCTCCGGAATAGACTCGCTGCAGGCGTTGCCGCAGTCCCGTGATCAACTCATACGGGGAGAAGGCCCCCCAGGCCGCCACTTGCTCGAAGGTCAACAGCGCATCGCCATCGCGGCCGAGCAGCGTCAACACATCGCCGTCGCGCGCGCCATGGCCGGTCACGTCGAACATCGTCATGTCCATCGTCACAGCCCCAACCACCGGCACCTCGCGACCGGCCAGCAAGCCGCGCCCCACATTGCTCAGGTGCCGCCGATATCCGTCACCATACCCCACGGCGATGGTTGCGATCTCCCGCGGCTCCTGGGCCGTCCACAGCGCGTGGTAGCTCACGGTCTCGTTCGCGGCGACTTGGCGCCGCTCGAGAATCTTGGCCCGGATGTGCACGACGGGCTCCGGCTGCAAGGCCGCCGTCTCGCCACTGCCGAGTCCATACAGGAAAGCGCCCGGACGGATGCAATGCCAGGGCGACGACTGGCGTCGCGCCGTGGCCGCGCTGTTCTCCGCGTGCAGCAGCGCCGGTTGCGCGGGCAGTGAGCCCAGCGCATCTCGAAAGCGGCGTTCCTGACGCTCCAGCGAGCCGTCGTCCGCCTCGGCGGAGTGGTAGTGCGTGAAGGCAGCCGCCGGCGGACAGGCGCGCAAGGCGTCGCTGAGTTCCCCGACGCGATCCCACGCGATGCCCGCGCGATGCATGCCCGTTTCGATGGCGAGATGCCAGTCGCCACCGCCCAGCGCTGCCCACGCGTGGATGCTCTCGGAGGATTCCAAGGACGGCGTGAGGCCCGCCGAGCGCAGGCGCGGCAGGTCGGAGAGCAGCGTGGGGGTGAAGACGATGATCGGGCGGCTGATGCCGGCGCCGCGCAGCTCTTCGCCCTCGATGATGGAGCTCACCCCGTAGGCGAACGGATCCACGCGTTCCAGCGCGCCAGCCACGGGCACGGCCCCAAGCCCGTAGGCGTCGGCCTTGATCATTGGAATGAGCCGCGCGCGCGCGTGCGCCGTGATGGCCCTCGCATTGCGGACGAGTGCCGCGAGGTCCACCTCGACCCAAGCGCGTGGCATCGCGTCCAGACTAGATTGCGTGGGCATCGGAACACTCAAGATTACGGGACGCCAAAACGCGATGCAAGACAAAGCCACGCTTGAAGATGCGCTCGCGATCATGCGCGACCTCCGGACCCGCGACGCCTGGGACCGCGCGCAGACGCATGACTCCCTGCGCCCCTACCTCAACGAGGAGATGCACGAGCTCGACGACGCCCTCCGCGAGGGCGACGACGCGGCCATGTGCAGCGAGCTCGGCGACGTCCTCTTGCAGGTGCTCTTTCACGCCGTGATCGCCGAGGAGCGCGGTGCCTTCGGCCCCGAACAGGTGGCCGGCTCGTTGGTGCGCAAGATGACCGTGCGGCACCCCTGGCTGTATGGCACGGACAAGGAGCGCACGCCCTGGGAACAGATGAAGGCCAAGTCCCGCAAGTCACTGGCCGAAGGACTGCCCACGGGTCTCCCTGCCCTGCACCGCGCGCATCGCCTGCAGGAACGGGCGGCGGGGGTCGGCTTCGATTGGCCTGATGTCGAAGGGCCGATCGCGAAGGTGGCCGAGGAGCTCGAGGAAGTGAAGCAGCAGGTCGCGAAGGACGGCGCCGTGTTCGACACGCATGGCGTGCCCAGCAACGACCCGCGCCATGCGCGCCTTGAGGAAGAACTCGGCGACCTGCTCTTTGCGGTGGTGAATCTCTGCCGCAAGGCGGGCACGCACCCCGCGCTGGCCCTGGACCGCGCGAATACGAAGTTCCAGCGGCGCTTCGAGGGCATCGAGCAGCTGGCCGCACTGCGCGGGATCGACGTGCGCACCGCGGGGCTCGAGACGCTCGACAAGCTGTGGGACGAGGTGAAGGCGGACGAGAAGTCGGCTGGGAGCGAAACGGCGTGAGCGAGTCGTCCGCAAAACCGCAGCCTGTCGCTGCGCTTCCGATTCCCGCCGAAGCCTCGTCGCTCCCGCAGTTCGGTTTCCATACCACCGACGAGCAGGGCGCCGCCCGTCGCGGCTGGTTCAACACGCCGCATGGCGTCGTCGAGACCCCGGCGTTCATGCCCGTGGGCACGAACGCGACCGTGAAGGGCCTCAGCGTGCACGAGTTGGAAGAGACGGGCGCGCAGATGGTGCTGTCGAACGCTTACCACCTGTACCTCCGTCCCGGCGACAAGGCCGTGCGCGCACTCGGCGGCCTGCATGCCTTCGCGCGCTGGAAGGGCCCGATGCTTACGGACTCGGGGGGATTCCAGGTGTTCTCGCTGGCGCAGATGCGCAAAGTGCGCGAGGAAGGCATCGAGTTTCAGTCGCACCTCGACGGCAGCAAGCACAACTACACGCCGGAGGCCGTAATGCGCATCGAGCGCAACATCGGCGCCGACGTGATCATGCAGCTCGACGAGTTGATTGAGGGGAAGTCCGAGTTTCCGGCGAGCCAGCGTGCGATGGAGCGCTCGCTGCGTTGGTTGGAACGCTGCCGCATCGAGTTCGATCGCTTGGAGCGTGACGGGCGCGAAGCGTTGACGCCGATCGACCTGCCGCCGGGCGCCCCCGCCCTGCACGGCGACCTCGAGGCGGAGCGCGTCGCGCCACCCCAGGCCTTGTTCCCCATCGTGCAGGGTGGCATTCACCCCGAGCTGCGTCGCGCGAGCGTGCGCGGCATCCTGCAGACGGGTGATTGGCACGGCGTCGCGATCGGCGGACTGAGCGTCGGCGAAGCGAAGCCGGATATGTACGCGACCATCGCCGTCTGCGACCCCGAGCTGCCGCGCGACAAGCCGCGATACTTGATGGGCGTCGGATTCCCCGACGACTTAGTGGAAAGCGTGCGCCGCGGCGTGGATCTGTTTGACTGCGTGGTGCCCACCCGCATGGGGCGCCATGGCACCGCGTTCACGCCGGATGGCACGGTGCAGATCCGCCGCGCCGAGCATCGCTTCGACAAGCGGCCACTGGTGGCTGAGTGTGACTGCCACACCTGCACGCACTATGACCGCGCGTATCTGCGGCATCTGTTCGCGGCCGAGGAAATGCTCGGGCTCCGGCTGCTGTCGCTGCACAACGTGCACTATCTCGTCGGGCTGATGCGGCAGGCGCGGGTGGAGTTGGCCGCCGGACGCTACGAGAGCTGGGCGACGGCGTACCTCGAGCGGTATCGGGCGCGGGGCGGCCGGAAGTAGCGCACGCTTGCCGGCCTGCGCGCCGATGCACAGCTTGCCTCGATGCCTACGCCCCGTTCCCGCAGATCGCAGCTCGCGTTCGCCGCGCTGCTGCTGCCGCTCATCGCCGTCGCGCAGCCCGCTGCGGCCCAGACGAACGCCACGGCCCAAGGCCGTCGCTTCACGGTAGAGTCCGCTCGCGAGCTACTGCCCTGGTCCGCACAACTGCAGGTGCGGGAGCAGTGGCTGGTCAAGCGCCACGCACTGCTGTTGCCGATGATGCGCCGCCACGACGTGGCGATGTGGATTGTCGTGAATGAGGAGTTCCACGACAATCCCGTCGTGCCGCAGATCGCGCCGCCGCGGCCCTACACCGGCAATCGCGACATCTTCGTCTTCGTCGATGCCGGCGCCGAGGGCCTGAAGAAGTTCGCCATCACGGGCTATACAGAAGAGAACCTTGCGCGCTTCTTCGAAGCACCCGGCGACGAGCCGCTGCCACCGGCGGCGACGCTCCGCAATCTCTGGACGCGCTACCAGCCGAAGACCATCGCGCTCGGCATCGGGGGCGGTCGCGGGCAGACGCGCACGCTCTCGCATGACAGCTACGAACTGATCTCCGAGGCGATGGGACCAGAGGCCGTCGCCCGTTTCGTGAGTGCGGCAGGCTTGACCACCGATGTCCTCGACACGCGACTTCCCGAGGAACTCGAGCACTATCGCAGCGCTGTGCGCGTCACCGAAGAGATCGTGCGTCGCGCGCTCTCGAGCGAGATCATCACGCCCGGCGTCACCACGGTGGGCGACGTGCGCCGCGCACTGTTCGACTTCCTCTGGAGCGCGGGCGTCCGCACGTGGTTCCAGCCGGACCTGCGCGTCCAACGCGCCGAGGGCGAGAACGCCACCTCGCGGGGGTTCCTCGCGGTGGCGCTGGAGCACGTCGTGATCCAGCCGGGCGACTTGGTGCATGTCGACTTCGGCATCAGCTACATGGGCTTCGACACCGACTGGCAGAAGATGGCCTACGTGCTGAAGCCGGGTGAGACCGATGCCCCCGCGGGGCTCAAGGTCGCATTGCGCAACACCAACACACTGCAGGACGCCTTGATGCAGCGGCATGCACGTCCGGGTCGCAGCGGCGGCGAGGTGTTCACTGCGACCATGGCCGAGATGCGCGAACGCGGCATCGAAGCCATGATCTACTCCCATCCGCTGGGCCCCCAGGGGCACGGTCTGGGTGCGTCGATCGACTTCCGCTCCTCACTGCGCACGGATCGCAACGACGCCGCGCTGCAGCTGCGCGATGGCTCGTACATCTCAATCGAATTGAACACGGCGACCGCGGTCCCCGAGTGGGGCGGCAAGAAGGTGTTCGTGATGATGGAGGATTGTGCGTATCTCACGCCATCGGGGTATCAGTTCTTCCGGCCGCGGCAAGAAGCCTTCTACTTGATTCCTTCGCGGAGATAGTCAGCATGCCGAAGCGCAGCGGCGCCACTGCCCTCCTGGACATTCTCGAGCAACGCTTTGTCGCGCATCCTGAGCGACACGCAGGCCTTCGCTGGGACGCGGTGCACGCGCGGCTTGAGTCGAATGCCGCTGCGCTCAAGGTGCTGCAGGCCATGGAGGAGAGCGGCGGCGAGCCTGACGTGACCGCGGTCGATCGCAAGACGGGCCGCGTCACCTTCACGGACTGCGCCGCCGAGAGTCCGGCTGGCCGCCGCAGCCTCTGCTACGACCGTGCGGCGCTTGATGCGCGCAAAGAGGCGAAGCCCAAGAGCTCCGCGCTGGAGATGGCGGCGAAGATCGGCATCCGCGTGCTCGACGAGGCGGAGTACCGCGCGCTGCAGGCGCTGGGCGAGTTCGACCTCAAGACCTCGAGCTGGATCCTCACGCCGGCCCCCATCCGCAAGCTGGGCGGGGCGTTGTTCTGCGATCGGCGGTACGACCAGGTGTTCACGTATCACAACGGGGCGCAGTCGTACTATGCGGCGCGCGGGTTCCGCGGGGCGATTGATGTTTAGCGGCACCGCGCGCGACACGCGCAGCACGTCGACGCAGGTCGCGCGAGCAGTTGTTGCGACACTCGCTGCTCCACTCCTGTTTGCCTCTGCCTGCGGGCGCGAGACCTCAGGACCCATCGAGACCGTCGCGACCTGGTCAGTGGATTCGGCGCCATCGCTCGTCATTGGCCTCGATGCCGCTCACGACACCTCCGTGACCTTCGAGCGCATCACGGGCGCCACGCAGCTGCCCACCGGGCAACTCTTGGTCGCCGACCTCGGCGACACACCGCTGCGGCTATTTGAACCCGATGGCCGCTTTGTTCGCGCGGTCGCGCGGAAGGGCGGCGGCCCGGGCGAGATGGAGTACCTCGCGCGGCTGTGGCGCTGCGGCGATGCCATCTACACCTACGACATCGATGGATACCGCATCTCGGAGTACGGCGTCGATGCTACGTTCCGTAGGGTGTTTCGCTTTGCGGTGCCGGACGGACAGCAGGTTCCGTATAGCACGGCCTGCAACGCGACTGGGCGCTTCGCGCATCTAGGCTGGGGCAACGCGCCGCGGGTGGCCGGCTACCACCGCGACACCGTGGCGATTTGGATCACGCCGACCGCTGACGGAACGCCGACAGTCCTCGACTCCGTGCCATCGTCCGAGCGCTGGGGCCAGACCTACCAAGGCCGCCTCGTCGGCTCGATGCCGCTGCCGCTCGGCAAGCAACCATCCATCGCCTACGGCCCCCGCGGGTTCTTCGTCGCCACTGGCGATGCCGTGGAAGTGCTTGCCTATGACACGCTGGGTGTGTCACTCGGGCGATTCTCGATCGGCGACTCTGTGCCGGCGGTTACACCCGCGGACATCCGCGACTTCATCGAAGCGGAGATCGCCGAGGACGGCGAGCAGCGGCGCGCGAGCATCGAACGTGAGTACGCCGCCATCACCTTCCCCGAGAAGCACGGCGCTGTCACCGCACTGTTGGTGGACAGCGAAGGCCTGCTCTGGCTCCGTGCGTATGCGCCGCCGAGCGCCGCGACGGTGACCTGGCGCGTCCTCAGCGCCGACGGACGCGAAGTCGCGCAGGTCATGATGCCGAGGCAACTGGAAATCTTCGAGATCGGCCGTGACTACGTGCTCGGCCGCGAAGTCGACCGCGAAGAGGGCGTACCCGTCCTGCAGCGCTGGCGGATCAACCGCACCGCGCCTGTCAACGACTAGGCGGCTGCCCGCGTTCTGCTACAGATTCCTCCGATGCCCATGCCCCGCCTCCTGACCCTGCTCGCGCTCGCTGCGCTGCTCGGCTGCCCTGCCCCATCGACGTTGCCGTCGACGCAGCCGGCGTCGAGCGAGCCCGCCTCGGCAGCCGATGAACACGCTGGCCACGAGACCGATGAACACGCCGGTCACGTGATGCACGACCTGCCGCCGGTCACGCTGCCGCAGGGCTCCCTGGTCACCGAAGCCGACGTGCGCTTCATGCAGATGATGATCGGCCACCACGCGCAGGCGGTGTACATGACGCGCATGGCCGAGGCGGCGGGTGCCAGCGATCGCGTGCTGAAGCTTGCGACGAAGATTGACCTCTCGCAGGCCGGCGAGATCGCGCTCATGCAGGGCTGGCTGGTGGATCACGGTCAGTTCGCGCCCGACACCGACTCGTGGCGCCGGATGTCGATGCCGGGCATGCTGACGGCCACGCAGCTCGAACAGCTCGGCGCGGCGCGCGGGCGCGACTTCGATCGACTGTTCCTGCAATTGATGATCAAGCACCATGAAGGCGCGATCCAGATGGTCACCGAGCTGCTGCGCAGCCCCGGTGCCGGT
>PNKF01000017.1 GCA_013822285.1 Gemmatimonas sp. | reverse complement strand
GGTGAGCAAGCTGAAGGACCGCGGCACGCACCAGGCCATCGGCGTGGTGACCAACGCGCAGGACTTCATGAGCATCCTGCGCGCCGCGGTGGAGAAGGCGATTACAGAGTGACCTTCGCGGCCGCCCAGGCCTCGGCGTCGGTGCTCCGGACCTTCTGCGTCGTCGTCACGACCAGTTCGTTGCCTTCACGCCGGATGGCGTAGCGGTCGAGGCCGCGATCGGCCTTGCCCTGGATGCGCGCGCCATCCGGCTGGAAGGTGCTCTCGTGCTTGGGGCAGAAGAAGCGATTGTTGTTCGCCTGCCAACGCACGTTCTCGCCGCGATGCGGGCACTCGAGCACGAACGCGATGGCCTCGCCATTGAAGCGCGCGATGATGACGTCGTTCGCGCGATCGATGGTCGCGCCGTCCGCAGTCGGCAGCGGATAGCGCAGTTCGTCGCCCGCGAGCAGGCCAGTCGCGAACACGCGCTCCAGCGCGGACAGGCGATCCGGCGTCGCGCCGAGCGCCGTCAGTGCACCCACGGCCATGAGCCCGAGTCGCAGGAAGTCTCGGCGATCCTGCAGGCCGCAAGCATCGTCAGGCGTCTCGCAATCATCATGCAGCGCGTCGTGCGACATCGTATCCCTCGAAACGAAGTGAAGGCAGGCGTCTCCTGATAATACCAACGCCGCCACAGCGAGTTCGTTTGTGCGGGTTCGCCGGACAGGGTGCAAACGACTAAACTTTCGGCGTGTCCAAGTCTGCCGGGCGCGCCGCGCTCACGTTCATCTTCGTTTCGATCGTCCTCGATATCGTCGCATTCGGGATTGTCATTCCCGTCCTGCCGAAACTGGTCGAGTCCTTCGTCAACAACGACAGCGGCACGGCGGCGCGTTGGGTCGGGCTCTTCGGGACCGTCTGGGCCCTGATGCAGTTCGTCTGTGCACCGGTCCTCGGCGCGCTCTCCGATCGCTACGGCCGTCGCCCCGTGCTGCTGCTCTCGATCGCCGGCCTCGGACTCGACTACGTCTTCATGGCGCTGGCGCCCACGCTGGGCTGGTTGTTCTTCGGGCGCATCATCTCGGGCATGACCGCCTCGGGCTTCGCGACAGCGTCCGCGTACATCGCCGACGTGACCGAACCTGAGAATCGCGCCGCGGCCTTCGGACTTGTCGGTGCCGCCTGGGGGTTCGGCTTCATCGTCGGCCCCGCACTCGGCGGCGTGCTCGGCGCCACTGACCCGCGACTGCCGTTCTGGGTGGCCGGCGGCCTCGCGCTGGTGAACGCCTTCTATGGATTCTTCATCCTGCCCGAATCGCTGCCGCCGGAGAGGCGCGCGCCCTTCAGCTGGGCCCGCGCGAATCCGCTCGGATCGCTGCAGTTCCTGCGCGCGCACCGCGAACTGCTGCCCTTGGCCGGCGTGAGCTTCCTCTACAACCTCGGGCACACCGTCTATCCCAGCGTGTTCGTGCTGTGGGCCGGCTACGTGCTCAACTGGGGTGCGAAGGAAGTCGGCTTCGCCTTGGCGATCGTCGGTGTGGCGAACGTCATCGTGCAGGGCGGCGTGGTGCGGCCATTGGTGCGGAAGTTGGGCGCACGCACGGCACTGGCCATCGGCGCGACCGCCGGCACGATCGGATTCGCGATGTACGGACTGACCAGCGTAGCATGGATGTTCTGGGTGGCTGTATTCGTCTACGCACCGGCTGGTGTGTTCAATCCCTCGTTGATGGGCGTGATGTCGAAGCGTGTCGGTCCCAGCGGGCAGGGACGTCTCCAAGGCGCGACGAGTTCGCTCATGGGCATCGCGGGCATGCTCGGGCCGGCGCTGTTCACCCTCACCTTTGCCTGGTCGATCGGCGACGATGCGTCCCTGCATCTGCCGGGGCTGCCGTTCCTGATTGCGGCGGCGCTGTTTGCGGCGGCGGGCGTCTTGGGCCTGCGCGCGACGCGAGAAGCCGCGAGCTAACAGCCGATGCTTCTGCCGGGCACTGGCGCAGCGCGCCCGAATGCCCCAAGCTCAACAGCAGTCAGCGTCGCCTCCCCTCGCCGGAGCTCCTCGTGGCATTCACCCCCGAAGCGCAGGCCATCTGGGACCGCGTCCCGGAAGAAACCCGAGCCAAGCTGCTCGACAGCGGCTTCTGCACGCGCTGCCTCGCGACGCGACACTTCGACCTCACGGAATCCGAGCTGCGCGGGAAGGAGCTCGCGCTCATCGGGAAGTGTGGAACCTGCGGCGGACGCGTCGTCCGTCTCGTACAACTCAACTGATCGCGATGCGTCTCCTCGTTCTCTTCGCCTTCTGCTCGCTCAGCGCCACGGCCGGCGCGCAGGGCAGCACGCGCTGGCAGGATATCGGCAAGACCTCCAGTGGCAACGCGGTGTTCGTCGACACGCGCAGCGTCAAAGACTCGGCGGGCATGAAGGTCGCCGTGGTGCGCACGGTGTACGCCGAGGCGGTGAGCACGCCGCAAGGTCCCATCACCGGCTCACGCGCGCGCGCGGTGTTCGATTGCGCCAACCAGAAGGTGGCGGTGCTCGAGAGCATCATCTATCACGATGAGCGCACGAATCGCATCTACCGCCAGAGTGCGCCACGGCAGCCAGGCTTCGGGCCGGCGCTGCAAAGCACGTTTGCGCATGTCGCGCTGCAGCATCTCTGCGCACCGCGCCGCTAGCCGGCGCGGCCTGCGCGATCACTCTTCGGGGCGCTTCAGCGCAGGGTGGCGGTACGCGTAGAGCAGGGCGAGCAGGCCGAATTGAATCATCGTGCCCGGAGCCAAGCTCGGCGCATCACCCTTGATGACGTTCATCCAGAACGCCGAGCCGCTGGTCGGTTCGTTGAACTCCTCGGCGTCCTTCCTCGCGTGCTCGAGGTTTTCTTCGCCGTGGAAGAACACCCCCATGCCGCCGGAGAGCACCATGAGCAGGCCCACGACCTGCAGCGCGCGCACCGTCTTCGCGCCACTGCCGATCCAATGGGCGATCACAGCGACGATGGCCAGGGCACAGAGCACCAGCGGCGGCAACTGCGTCAGCTCGGTGTAGTGTTCGAGCAGCACCAACTCGCCGATCAGGCCCACACAGCCAAACACCAGCACGGCCAGCATGCCGCGGCGAATCAGGGGCAGGACGTCAGCGGTGGTCATAGCATCTCCGGCAGTCTGGGGGTGCCGGGAACATCCCGGCCTATTGAACGTATATCGGCCGCCGCCCACTTTCACGGCATCCCCCTCCGCCGAGTGCTTCTATGAGCCGCCCGTCACGTCTCGATGACATCGCGATCGCCTCCAAGCTGCGTGGCCTGCCAGGCTGGAGCCGTGTCGGGGACACCCTCACGCGCAGCTTTACCTTCGGCGGATTCCCGCAGGCTGTCGCATTCGTAGAGCGACTCGTCGAGCCGGCAGAGTCACTCAATCACCATCCTGACGTGGATCTGCGCTACAATCGCGTGATCGTCACGCTGTCGACGCACGACCAAGGCGGAATCACGGACCTCGATTTCGCCTTGGCCGGTTTGGTGGACGGCGCCGTCGAGGCGCGCTGAACCGCTTACGGAGCCGGGGCAGGAGCGGCGGCCTGCACCGGCCGTCCCTGCGCATCCAGCTGACGTAGCGATGCGCCGCCGTTGATCGACCGCACGCGCACCGGCGTCGTGCCGGCACCGAGCACCCCGCTGATCATCTTGTCGAAGCGCTGCGATCCGCCCGACACGCCGGGAAAGTCGCTGAGCACGGTGCCGTTCGTCGCGCGAACATCGACCGTGGCTGAGGCATTCATCGGCAAATAGGCGGCGACTTCGCCATTCACCGTCTCGACGTACACGGAATCGCTGCCAGCCAGCGTCGTCATGCGTGCGTCGATGTTGCCGTTGACCGTCTTCGCCTGCACTGGTCCCACGCTGGTGACGATGGTCATGTCGCCGTTCACGCCCTTGGCCTCGACGGGCGCGCTCGACGCCGACACAATCGTGCCGTCGATCATCACGAGATCCAAGCGGACGCCCGTCGGCACCTGGACGCGAAAGTGCACCTTGGCCAGCGAGCCGCCGCCCATCCCCAGCTTCAGGCGGCCGCCGCGCAGCGACATACCGGTGCCATCGCTCTTCACGTCGTAGTCGTCGGGCGTGCAGCGGCCGTCGCCGACGATGGCGCAGACGAGCACTCCGCCCGGCATGGTGTCGCCGCGGAACGTCACGTCGCTCGGCAAGGCCGAATCACCCCGCCAGGTCAGGTCCGCGACGATCCGGAGCGTGTCGTCAGTCGCCGGCTCGATGCTCAGCTGCCCCGACATGTTGCGCAGGGCCACCGTCTGCCCGGCCCGCAGCGGAGCGGTGTACGCGAACACCTGCTCCCGCGAGCGCTCCGGCCCGGCGTTGGCTTCCACATCCACGCCGCAGCCAGCGAGGGAGAAGAGGGCGAGTGCGACGATCGGGCGAAACGACATCGGCGGCTCCGGATGGGGAGAGGTCTCCCCAATCTACGGAGCCGCCGAGGGGGCGGTTTCCTGCTGCGTCAGTCCGCCGCGCCAACCGACGCGGCCCGCACCTTACTGCTTCAGCAGCCGAATCCCGCCGTTCACCGTCCGCGCCCGCAGTTCCGGTCCGCCGTTGCCGACCTTCGCGTCGATGCGCCGCGGGTTGATCTCACCCGTGAAGGTGATCGGGAAATCGCTCGTCACGCGGCCGTTCGTGGTCCGCAGGCTCACGTCGGCGTTGGTGTTGGCCGGCAGCTCGATCTCGATGCTGCCGTTGACCGTCTGGTAGTCGAGGTCCTCGCTGACCTGGCCGCGAGCGCGGATCGAGCCGTTCACCGTGCGGGCGCGCACCGGACCGCCGCTCGACGCCGCTTCAATGTTGCCGTTCACCGTGTTCGCCTCAACGCGCCCACGCAGCTCCGCGACTTCCACGCCGCCGTTCACCGTGTTGGCGTCCACGTTCGCGTAGGCCGGCACGCGCACGACGAAGTGCACCGAGACGTCATTGTTGCGGTTCCATTCGCGGTCACCGCCGTCGATGCCGCTTTCGCGGCAGCTATCGCCGCTGCGCCACATCGCGCAGATCACCACATTGCCATTGCTGAGCTGGCGTGCCTCGATGCGCACGTCGTCCGGATCGCCACGACGCCAGCGCTTCTCCGCCTGCACTTCCACGCGGTCGCCACTGCCGCTCTCGAAGCGCACGCTGCCGTTCACGTTGTGCAGCAGCACCGTGCGTCCTTCGGCCAGCGTGCCGTTCCAGTTCCAGGTCGAGCTGTCCTGCGCCGTCAGTGGCGCCGCGATCATCGCCAACGGCAGCAGCGCCGTGGCGGTCCAGCGAGTCATCGTCTGCATCGGTGTCACTCCCGGTCGCCCGCCGCGCCTGCGCGGCGGATGGTGATGTTGCCGCTGAATGCCCCGGCCGTGACGCGCGCGCCACCGTTGCCGAGCGTGAACTCCATGCGACGTCCGCGACCCGTGGCCTGCCCAGGCTGCAACGTCAGGGGGAAATCGCTGTTGATGCGGCCGCTGAACGTCTCGAGCTCCAGCGTCGCCCCCACGCTCGCCGGCAGAGTCATCGTGACGCTGCCCGAGTGCGTGTTCATACGGTACGAACCATTCGCGTCGAGGTTTCCCTCGTAGCTGATCGTGCCACTCACCGCCTCGGCGCGCAGGCCGGTCAGCCGGCTGCGTCGGATGCGGATCGAGCCGCTCACCGTCTCGGCGGTGATGTCGCCCTGCGCCTCGTCGACGTCGATGTCGGCGCTGACGCCCTCGATGCTCATGCGGCCCTGCACGTCGCGCAGGTCGATCGTCCCGCTCACCGTCTCGGCGTCGAGCCGCTCGCGCGCACCGCGCACATCGACGCGGCCGCTGACGGACTTCGCGATGACTTCGGCCTGCGTTGCCCGCACTTCGACCAAGCCGCTCACCGTCGAGGCGGTCACGCGGGTGCCCACCGGCACCTGGACTTCGATGTAGGCCGAGCTCTGGCGGTTGTTCACCGAGCGCGTGCGCAGGGCCACGCGCATCGGCGACGCCGAGAGTTCGAAGCGGCCGCGGTCCATCGTGGCCGTGATCTTCACGTCGCTGCGATTGCTTCCGCTCACGCGGATCTCGCCGGAGACGTTGCCGAGGTCCACGTGGCCGCCGCGCGAGATGGCGAGCGTGGTGTCGACGCGGTCGCCGTTGTCTTGCGCGAGCGCGGCGAGCGGGAGTGCGCCAGCGAGCAGCAGGGCGCGGACAGGGAGAGCGATGGTCATGGTCAGATTCCAGCGGGCAACTGCGCGGCCCCGCGGAGGAGGGTGAGTTTGCTGGTGTAGGCGCGCGTGAACTGCTGCGCGAGGAACTGCGAGGCCGGATCCGCGTCGAGCGCGGCACGCGCCTCGGTGATGGCGGCATCGATGAGCGCGAGATTGCGCTCGAGCACTTCGATGGTCTGCGGGTCGAGCTCCGTGCGGCGCTCGGTGACGATCGTCTGCAGGGTGGCGATCTCGCGGTCCATCTGCGTGACGCTGGCAGAGAAGGCAGCGAGGTGCATTTCCGAGGCTTCCGGCGAGACGGCATCGGCCGCGCCGGATTCGCTGGCCACCAGCGCGGCCGCCGGCAGCGACGTCTCCGCGCTACGGGTCGCGAAGCGCCAGGTCAGGCCCGAGCTCAGGGCGACGAGCAGCGAGGCGGCGATGGCTAAGCGGAACCCCTGCGTCTTATAGAAGGGTAGCGCCTTCGGCGCTGCTCCGCTGATGCGCGACTCGATGCCGCTCCACAGATCCCGCGAAGGCGTGAGCAGCGGCAACTGCGCCGCCTCGGCGCCGATCGCCTCGAGTTCGGTCCAGAGCGCCCGGCACTCCGCGCAGTCCGCGCGGTGCCGCTCGTTCTCGACGTCGTGTTCGGTGAAGTCAGTCATCGGGTCAACATCCTCCTGAGCAGCATGCGGGCACGGTGCAACTGGGCTTTGCATCCCCCGGCGGTGACGCCGAGCATCGTGCCGATTTCTTCGTGGGTATAGCCTTCGACATCGTGGAGCACGAAGACCTTGCGGGCACCGGCCGGGAGCGCGGCGATCGCCGCCTCGAGGTCCAGTGAGAGGCCGGGCACGGGCAGCGGGCGAACGTCCGCCGTGCTGATCACGTCCATGTCCTCGATGCCGTCGTCGTGCTTACTGCGGCGGCGCCCTTCGGCCTCTCGGTCGTTGAGCACCACGTTGACCGCCAACCGGTGCAGCCAGGTGGAGAATGCGGACTGCCCGCGGAAGGTCCCCAGCTTCTCCCAGCAGCGAACGAACACGTCCTGCGTCAGCTCCTCGGCCTTGGCCCGGTCGCCCACCATGCGGCAGCAGATCGAGAACACGCGATCCACGTGCATCCGGTAGATCCGTTCGAAGGCGCGGCGATCGCCAGTGCTGGCGAGCGCGACGTCATCGGCGGGGCCGGACGGCTGTGCGGGGGAGGTGGGAAGAGTCAGAGGCAAGGTCATTCGGCGCCGTGTATCGTACGCCGGATTGGATGGCTGGACGGGCCGGAGGGTTTGAACCCGGTCTGGCGCGGCTGGCTGCGAGGGGCGGGATAGGGGATATTGTCCCTGACACCCTGCCTCTCCGCTAGCCGTACGGGGGGCAGCCCCCATTGGAGTCTGTCCCGTGACGATGCTCGCCCCGCAGGCCGCCCAGGCGCCGACCGCCCCTCAAGCGCCGCCGATCCCTCCGCTCCCGACCGGACCCGATGGGGCTCAGGCCGTGGTGGGGACCGCGGTCCAGCCGCCTTCCATTGTGCAGGTGAGTCCGGACATCCCGCCCGAAGTCGTACCGATCGTCGGCATCGTGTTCGGCAGCATCGCGATGATGGTGATCCTCACGCCCATCGTGCGCGGCATCATGCGGATGATCGAGCGTTGGCAGGACAAGTCGCTGGTGCACGGGCCGGCGGTCGCGCAGCAGTTAGCGCAGCTGCAGCAAAGCATCGACACGCTGGCCATCGAAGTGGAGCGCATCAGCGAGTCGCAGCGCTTCCAGTCGAAGGTGCTTGCGGAGCGGGATCGTCCGGCGATCGGCGGAGGATCAGCAGAGCGCTGATGCGGTCGGTGGCTCCGGCGTCCATTGTCGGAGCCGAGGCTACCAGGAGTTCGAGCTGGTCCATGCAGTCATTGAGATCGTCCGCGCGCAACGCTGTGGCAATGGCGCGCTCCGCACCAAGCCCGCGCAGTGATGTGAAGCCGCGTCGGATGGCCGTGACGCGCGCGACCGAGGCCCCGCGCTCTGCCAGTGATGCGCGCGACACCCAGCGGTCCAGTCGCTGATGCACAGCGCGCACCAACTCGGCAGGGAGCTTCGACTTCCCGCGCAGCGCCGCACGGGCGGTCTCGCGCCGCTGCCACGTGCACAGGAGACGGCGAACGCGCTGGGCCTCGCGCTGCGACACCTGCAACGGTGCCTCGACGCTTGCCGTGAGAGTGAGGAGCAGCTCAGCGCCAGAGCCGAGCGTCCACTTGCCGGCGGTCCAGAGCCCGCCAAGCAACTGCTGGCGTTGGTCAGAAGCGTCTTGCAGGAGCGCGATGAAGCCATCGTGCTGAGACGATGCGGCTGCAAGTCTCGGTTGGTTGCGACATGCGACGGCGGCGTCCGACAACCGCGCCGCGTTGGCAAGCCAAGGTTCGAGCGTCTGCCGCAAGGCCGTCGCGGCATCACTCGCCAGCAGCGCGGCTCGGCGCGCACGGCGCTTGCGCAGCAATCGGTCTCGCAGTTCCAGCAATGCTTCTGCACCCGCCGGCAACGCGAAGCGTCCGACGTGCACCTCCTGCCGCTGCCCCTCGCGCGCCACGCGTCCTTCGCGCTGCTCGAACCTCGCCGGCGTCCACGCCGGGTCGGCGTGGATGATCGTCGCGCAGCCCTGGAGCTCGACGCCTTCCGCCAGAAGATCCGTCGCGAGCAGCATTCGTATGCCGCGCGGGTCGTCGGGTCGCCACGCGTCAGCGCTTGGCCCCAAGGCGCGGAGTACCTCGTCGCGTGTCCAATGGCCAGCAGCCGCATGCACGCGATTGCCGGTGATGGCGACCACGCCTGGTTCCGTGCGTAGCGCCGCGTACAGCGCGCGAACAGTCTCCGCGTGCTGGGCAAGCACGACGATGCGCCGTGGCGTCTCACGCAGCAGCAATGCACGCAACGCCGCAGCACGCCGAGTCGTGTCGTGGGCGACCATCGGCGCGATGCTGGCCCGCATCGCGCGTACGGCCTCGAGGTGCGCCTCGAGCGTCACCATCGCGTCCGGCGGTGGCGCTGCCGTGTGATCCACGGTCACGAGCGGCATGCTGAGCTGCATGGCATCCTGCCCGAGCACCCAATCCCGCAGTCGGTCTCGTGAAGGCCAGCGGCCCGTGCGCAGCACATCGGCGATCGCGCTGCCACGCTGGATACGACGGCGCAGCGCTGCATCGAGCGCGGCGAGGCTCGAGCTCCATGCCATCGCCAAGGTGATGCGGATCAAGGCAGCCGCCGCGCTGCCATCCAGTGTGGGAAATGGCGGTGGTAGCGACGAGAGTCGTGCCGCGACGCGGGGAACCTCGGGCGCCCCGCGGAGCGGAGGCAGTCGTCGTACCACAGCGGCTAGAGGCGTGCTGTCACGGCGAAGCACAACCTGCTCGAGCAGCGCTGCCGATGCGGGGATGCTGCCGAGAAAGAGCGCCAGCAACGCGTCGCGGTCGGCCCGCCGGTTCACCACTGGAGTGGCCGAGAGCAGCAGGAGCTGACGACCACGCGCCAGCGCTGCCAGTGCGCGGTATCGCACGCTGGTCCGATTCCGGAAGTGATGCGCTTCGTCAACCACGATCAGCGCGGCGCTGCGCGGTTGATTCCCGCGACTCAGCGACTCGTGGCTCTCGACGCGCAGCGTCAGCCTCGCGCGCGTTGCTGCTCGCATCCATTGATCGCGCAGCGCCGCGGGGACCAGAACCAACACGTCGTCGTAGGACTGGGCGACTGCAAGCGCGAGCACAGTCTTGCCGCTGCCGGGGGCATCCGCCAAGAGAGCCCCTCCATGTGCTTGCAGCGCACGACGAATCTCGGCCACGCTGCGGCGCTGCATCTCTCGCAGGGTGAAGCGCCCCACCTGCGCACGCTCTTCCGATGCGAGCACACTCGCGGCGATCCGTGCGCGGACCTCTTCGAAGGCTGTCAGAGTTGGTGCCACGACAGCAGCGGCGCGACGGCGCCATGATCGATGGCGTAGGCCTCAAGCACGCGCTCAGTCAGCGTCCACACGTCGGGAACCATCCCTTCAGCGGCCTCGCGGCCCAGTGGAGCAAGCAGTCGCACGGCGCGCGGCCAATCGCGAGGCACGGGGAACCGTGCGCAGGTCCAACCGAGGAAGCGGCGATACCCCCCGCGCGCCGGCTCGGCGAGTGCCGCGAGCCATGCCGTGCCCACGGACGAATTGAGTAGCACGGCCAGCGCATGTGCGTCGTCGTCGGTCGCCGCGCGGACGACATAGCAGGTATTCAGCGGCACCGTGCGGTCTCCCTGCGGCAGCACCAAGGCCCGCGGGCTGCGGCCGATGTCGCCCCAGACGACACGTGCGCGGTCAGCGCGCGCGGCTTCAGTCCGGAACAGCGCCCACCAGGGACCACCGCGGCCATCGCTACGCTGTTCGAGTTGCCGGCGCCATCGTGACAGCCGGCGATGCGCCTCGGTGGGCAGCGACGCCAACGGCGTACCGCGTGCATCGTGCGTCCACAGGATCGCGGAGTCGCTGGCATGCGCGACGGGTCGCCAGGCGGCGAGGTGCTCGCCGCGCAGCAAGGGGCGCAGCAGGTGCGGTTCGAGCGCCTCCGCTTCCGCTTGCTGACGATCCAACACGAAGGCTTCGTTGCAGCCGCATTTCACGCCGAGCTGCGGACGCGCGAGCGGCGAGCGTGCGAGCGGCACACCGGCAACGCTCAGGGCGTCGAAGGCATCGCGCACATCGGGTGGCAGCAAGAGCCACGGTGCGCCCGGCGTATCGTCGAGCGCGAGTCGTTCGCGATGCATCGTCCACGGCAGAGGCAGCTCGCGGCGATGCGCCACGGCACGCAGCATCGGGCTGGCGTTCGCGGCGGCTTGTCGCCGCGCCACGAGCGCCGAGGGATACACGACGGCATCGAATCCCGCTGAGGAGTCCTGCCACTCTTCCAGCGAAAGCGGTGGTGCCTGCGCGGCGAGCAATGCCCGGAGGCCGCCACCGGCCAGCGAGCCCCAGAGCTTGGCGGGCAGTAGCAAGGCGATCACGCCCTCGCGTTGCGTCAGGCGCACGGCACGCTCGGTGAACAACGCGGCCAGATCGACTTGCGAGGCGAAGCCTTTCCCAGCGGCTGCCTCAGCGGCACCGGCATCCCACGCGGCGCTGCGGAAGACCGTGAACCGCTCACGCAGCGACGCCCGCTGCTCGGCGGCGATCCCATGTGTGCGGACCCAGGGCGGATTGCCGATCGTGAGCGTGAATCCACCGGCCGCGGCAATCTCCGGGAAGTGCGTGCTGAAGCCGAACGGCAGCGCAGCCCCGCTGCGGAGGCCCTCGACGATGCGACGCGCGCGTCGGATCGCGGCTCGCAGGTCGTCGAGCTGTGCGCGGGCGGCGCGGTCGACGCCTCGGCGCGCCCGGAACAAATCCGGTGCCCGTGCTTGCAGCAGCAATTCGCGCCGCAGCTCCTGCAGGCGCGCCGCTCGCGCGGACTCCAACGCAATCGCACGTTCGCGCTCGTCCCGTTGGAGTGCGGCGAGGAGGGAGCGTTTGCGCTTGCCGACGGCACGCGCGTAGCGCAGGCGTTGCGTCGCGAGTCCGCTGGCCATGGGCGTCCATCCGTCGTCAAAGCCCTGGCCTGCAAGTGCGTCCCCCTCGCGGATGTTCCGGTCGAGGTTCGGCAATGGCGGTAGTCGCATCGGATCGTCTTCGGGCTCCTCGACGACCACGGACAGCCAGAGCCGTAACTGGCAGAGCCACACGGCCGTCGGATCGACGTCGACGCCGAAGATGCTGCGCGTGAGCACGTCGCGTCGGCGCGCGCCGAGTGTGAGCTCGTCGCCGCAGCGATGGTGCAGTCCAGCGATTTCTTCGAGGGCATACACGAGGAAGGCGCCAGAGCCACACGCGGGGTCGAGCACGGTGATGCCGTTGAGTGCGTGGCGAAGTCGCAGCTGCGCCTTGCGGGTGACGCGCTCGTTGTCCCAGAGCTTCCAGAGCACGTCGTCCGGCACGCCACGTGCGCCGAGCGTGGCGGCCAGTCCTTCGCGCGTGAGTTGCGTGATGAGGGCGGGCGGCGTGTAGAACGCGCCCCGCGAGCGCCGCGTGGCCTCGTGCATCAGCGACTCGAAGGCGCGGCCGAGCATTTCCGGATCGACGGCGGCCTCGCTCCAGGTGTCGCGCGACTCACGCGCGGTGAGCCGGTAGCGGCTGAGAAGTCCGCCGATCAGCTGCCCGAGCGCGTCATCCGTGAAGCGCAGGTCGGCGAACCGGCGTTCAAGCGGACTGCGCGTGAAGAGGCCGCCGTTGAGGAAGGGCACACGTCCGAATGCCTGCGCGGCAGCGGCACGTTGTCGCGAAGGTGTGTTCAGCGTGCCGAACCACAGTGGTTCAAGGAAGCGTCGGTGCGCCGAGGTGCCGCCGCGTGCCCGATCGGCAAAGTGACGTCGCAGGAACTCACGATCGCCGTCGAGCCAGCCGCGGGCCTCAAGGAAGGAGACGAAGAGCAGTCGCGAGGCGTGCAGCAGCGCGATCGTCCGCCGCGTCTGCGTGTCGGCCCGCCCCTCGGCGCTCTGGGCCATGTCGCTCACATGACGTTCGAGCTCCGTGTAGAAGCGCCGCGTGAGCGCCGTGCGGCCCAGCGTCTCGCGCCAGCGGAGGTGCACCAGTACATCGGGGCCCTCGCGACTGCCCACCAGCGCCGCCAGCGTCTCGGCGTCGCTTTCGCGGGTGCTGGCGGGGTCGATCACACAGAGCGGAACTATGGCTCGCGCATCCGGAGATGGCGCCGCAATCACCACGCGCGCTGGATCTTCGACTTGCACGACGACAAGCCAGCAGTGCTCTGGCGCGCTGCGCACGAGGGCGCGGCAGATGGCGCTGCTGCGCGCAGCCGGATCGTCGCAGTGGGGAATCCGCAGGAGCAGTGCGCGAAGGATGTCCGCACGCGGGGCGACCATCGCCATGGCGATGTCGTCACCGAGCGAGAGTCGGACCAGGGTCTTTCGGTCCAGCCGCATGGGGATATCGAAGCCCAACAGGGCGCAGAGTGCGGGTAGCTCGCGCGAGTCGGTCAGCGCGGCGAGGGCGGCGGCAGCATCGCGAGTTGAGAACACGTCCGGAGCTTCGCGTCCGGGTCGCGACTCGCCTGCATCATTTCCTTGCCGACCGCGGTACCGTTTCGCATACTGGGGCAACGGAGGATTTTCATGCTCAAGCGAATTGTCCTAGGCCTTGTCCTCGCGTCCGCCTGCAGCAGCGGCGGCAACGCCCCACCGTCCACGTCGCCGACGACGGCCGACGCCGCGTCCGTGCAAAGTTCCGATCAAAGCTGGGAGCCATGCCCAGTGCCGGTGCCGCCCAACACCGGCGACTGGAAGCTCGTCGAGGTGACGAACGTGAGCTTCTGCGTCCCCAGCGGCTGGCAGGTGTCGGCGTCGCAAGCGCGTGCCACGGGCAACCGCCTCAGTTGGGGTACGACGCAAGAACGCGGGCAGGTCAGGGTCGTTGGTATTCCAGCAGGCCAGATGTCCGGCACGTCGATCGCCAATGCGGGCGGGAGTTCGGCCGGCACGACGATGGGCCGCCGTATCACCGAGAACGCGATGATCGGCGGCCAGATGGGCACGATGTGGTACGAAGAAGGCACCGGCCGCGTCGGGACGGGCATCTCGTTCTCGCGCCCGACCTTCTCCATGAGCGGCGAGGCGTCGGGTAAGGACAACGTCCAGCTGCAGCTCGCGATCTACCGCACGATTCGCTTCACGCAGTGATGGCTGTGGCGGGCGGGCGCGTCTAGGCGCGCCCGCTTACGCGCGACTGCCCTGCCGCGCGAGACGTGTGACGACGGGCATCAACTCGTCGAAATTCGCGATGAACGCGTCCGGCGCCGTCGGCTCCAGCTGTTCGCGCGTGTACGGCCCCCACAGCGCTGCCACGGTGAACACGCCCGCCGCGCGGCCCGCGTGCATGTCGTGCGTGCTGTCGCCCACGAACAGCGCGCGCTCGCGCGGCATTTGCAGCTGGTCGAGCGCGTACCACACGGGCTCAGGCTCCGGCTTGTGCTTCTGCGTATGGTCGATGCCGACCACGGCGGCGAAGCACTCCTCGATGCGTGCGAACTTGAGCGCACGCCGCGCGCCCACCTCGAGCTTGCTCGTCACGACGGCCAGTGGGTGCCCCGCGGCGTGCAGCGCGCGCACGGTCTCGACCATGCCAGGGTAGAGCTTGATCATCGCATCGTGGTGCTCAAGCTGATGCTCGCGATACCGCGCGCGCAGCGCCTCCACGTCCGTGGGACCGTCGGCCCAGCGCGCCAGCATCGCATCCAAGGGCGTGCCGATCAGCGTCAGCCACTCCGCCACGCTCGGCCGCCGCTCGCGTCCCTCGAACGAGTACTCCATGCTCGCCACGAGCAGGTCGATCGAATCCACCAAGGTGCCGTCGAGATCGAACAGCACCGCCACCCGTCCATCACTCACGTCGCCCTCCGCGACACATAGCCCCGTCCCTTCCATTCCACCTTGCTGCCGCGCCAGGCGGCTTCGGCGCAGATCCAGCTGAACGTCACCGCCGCCAGCGGATACGCCAAGGCCCAGAGCGGATTCAATCGCGAGAACGCGTACACCCCCGCGAAGTACAGCAGTGTCACCGGCGCCGCGATGGCGCCGAAGACCAATGCACTCGTTCCCCACACGCCTGCCCAGCCAAGCGCGAGGCAAAGGAGCGGCAGCAGGGGCAGCAGCGCGGGCAGCGGGAAGATCCAGGGGAAGATCCGTGCCGTCACGGCATTCAGCGGCAACGTATCGCGGCCCGCGGCATAGACGTTCTTGCCCCAGCCGCGGCGAATCTCCGCCAGCGAGGTGTACATGCGCGTGCGCAACTCGTCACGGGCGAGCAGCATGTGCGCCTGAAGCCCGCGCGCCGTCACCAGCTGCGCCAGACGCAGGTCTTCGGCCACATGGTCCTTGACGGCCGCATGCCCGCCGATCGCCTCGTAGGCCGAGCGCGACATCAGGATGAACTGCCCGTTCGCGATCTTGTCCAGTGGCTTCGTCGAGCGGCTCATCGATTCCAGCCCGCCGTACCGAGAGAGCAGGATGCTGAAGACGAAAGGCTGGATGACCTTCTCCCAGAAGCTCAGCGCCTCCTGGTGGCCCGCCACGGTGAACAGGTCCGCGCCACGTTGACGCATCGCGCCCACGCTGCGCGAGAGCAGGGGGGGACCGTGCCGCGTATCGGCATCGGTGAAGCAGAGGAGGGCAGCGGTGGCGGCGCGCGCGCCGGTGTGGCAAGCCCATTGCTTGCCGAACCAGCCCGCCGGCAAGTCCGGCGCGTTCACCACGCGCACGCGGCCATCCTCCGCCGCGATGCGTCGAGCAATCTCACCCGTGCCATCCTCCGAGTGGTCATCAACGACGATGACCTCAAGCCGCGGGTAGTCGCTGGCCAGCACGGAGCGCAGGCAACCCTCGATGTTGCGCGCCTCGTTGCGCGCCGGAATCACCACGGAGAGCGGTGGCGCGTCACCCCGCGTCACCGGCGCGTACGACGACAAGCGTTGGCTGTCGAGGAATCGCACGACGACCGTCACGTGCGCCACGCCCCAGAGCACCGCGAGTGTCGTGGCCAGCCAATGCTCGGCGATCACTGCTCCCCACGCGCGACGATCGTCGCGGCGGCCATGTGACCGGTCACGTTCGTCGTCGTGCGGAACATGTCCGGGATGGTATCCACGCCGAGCAGGATGCCGATGCCTTCGACTGGAATACCCGCGGCCATCAGCACGGGAATCATCACGAGGATGCTGCCGCCCGGCACACCGGGCACGGAGAACGAGGTGATCACGCTCGTCACGGCGATCGTCGCGAGTTGTGCGGTGTCGACGTCCACACCGTAGAGCTTCGCGATGAACAGCACGCCCACCGTCTGACCGATGCCAGCACCCGCGCGGAACATCGAGGCGGCCAACGGAATGAAGAAGCTGCCGATCGTCGGGGGCAGCTTGAGCGTGTCGCGCACGCTCTCGAGCATGGCCGGCAGCGCGGCCAACGAGGAACGCGAACTGAACGCGATGCCCTGCGCCGGCAGCGCTGCCACCGCGAACTGCCGCAGCGAGACCTTGCCGAGCAGCACGGCCGCTGGATACAACACGAAGGCCATGAAGCCGATGCAGATGACGCTCACCACCCCGATGTAGACCACCAGCGCGCCCGCCGCGGCAAGGCCGAGCTTGGCCGCCAACGGCACCGCCAACGCGAACACCCCGATCGGAGCCAGCGCGAGGATCGCTCGCACGAGAATCAGCGAGGCGTCTTGGATGCCTTCGAACACGCGCAGTACCGCGACGCGGCGCTCCTCGGCCACGCGCGTCAGCGCCGCGGCAAAGCAGACGCTGAATAGGATCAGCGGGAGCATCGCGCCGTCAGTCGCGGCCTTGATGGGATTCACCGGCACCAGCCCGATGAGCCACTCCCCGAGGCTCGGCACGCTGGCATTGCCGGCCAGCTCACTCGACGCGCTCGCGCGCATGGCCTCGACGGTGGCGACGTCGAACGAGAATGCGCCCAGGAACCAGGCCCCGAACACCACGCCGACGGCGCTGGCCACAGACAGCACGATCACGAAGGTCAGCAGTGACCGCGCCCCCAGACGCCCGACGGCCCGCGGACTTGGTGCCGAGCCCACGCCGACGATCAGCGTCGCGGTGACCAGCGGGATCACCGTCATCCGGATGGCATTGATGAACAGCGTGCCCACCGGCCCCAGCATCGCGAGGGCGGTCTGGGCCAGTGCGGAGTCGGAGCCCGACAGGCCCAGTCCGAGCCCGAGGCCGGCGAGCAGGGCGAGCAGCACCTGAAGCGTGAGCGGCATACGGGAAAGATACGCCTGACCGCGGCCTCGGCGTTTCGGTAGATTCCCCGCATGGCCTACAAGACTGCGACCGACCTCATCAACGAAGCGAAGACCCGCATCCGTGAAGTCACGGCTGCCGACGTCGCCAAGACGCTGGGCCAGCCCGGCGCCCCGGTGCTGCTCGACGTGCGCGAGCCCAACGAGACGAACCTCGGCCGGATCCCCGGCGCGATCGTCATCCCGCGCGGCACGATGGAGAGCAAGATCGAGCCATTGATCCCGCGCGACGCCAACCTCGTGATCTACTGCGCCGGCGGCAATCGCTCGGCGCTCGCCGCCGACACCCTGCAGCAGATGGGCTACAGCAACGTCGCCTCGATGGCGGGTGGCTGGGGTGCCTGGGTCTCGGCCGGCGGACCTGTCGAAGGCTGAGATGGCCGGCGCGGAGCTCGCGCCGCACTTCGCGCGCCTGCAGCGTGCCCTCGCGGCGCGCCCAGCCGCGATGGCCGAGCGCGACGAGCCCTTCAAGGAAGCGGCCGTCGCGCTCGTGCTGCGTCCGGCCGCGGACGATGCGGAGGATCTCGAGCTGCTGTTGATGCGCCGCGCCGCGCGCGAGGGCGATCCCTGGAGCGGCCAGATCGGCTTGCCCGGCGGACGCTTCGATGCGACGGACGAATCGCTGGAACACACGGCGCTTCGCGAGACCTTCGAGGAGGTCGGCATCGACCTGCGCGCCGACGGACTCGTGCTCGGGCAGCTCGATGAACTGCGACCGCGGACGCCGGTGCTGCCACCGATCATCGTGCGGCCCTTCGTGTGCGCACTGCATGCGGACGTGCGCATCGTGCCCAATCATGAAGTGGCGGAGCTGCGCTGGGTGCGCTTGGCTGAGCTGTTCCATCCGGAGACACGCGTGCACACCAGCGTGCGCGTGCGCGACCTCCAGATGAAGGTGGAGGCGTATCAGCTTGGCGATTTCACGGTGTGGGGGATGACGGAACGCATCCTCGCCACCTTCGAGGAGATCTGGCGATGACGGAAACTGCCCCGCCGTACGATGCGGGTCCGGCGAGCACGCGCGACGCGTGGATGGCATTGGCCATCACCGTCGCTGCGACGGCGGTGGCGATGCTCGTCGATCGCACGGTGTTCGAGCTGTTCAACGCACCGAAGATCTACGACAAGGATCTCGGGCGCCTGCTGCGCGTGATGGGCTTCGCCGGCACCTGGCTGGCGATTGCGCTGGCCGTGGGATTCCAGCATGACGGCCGCGAGGCGCGGCGTACGGTGGCGCGTCGGCGTGGCTGGCTGCTGTTCTGGAGTCCGATGCTGGCCGGTGCACTCGCAGAGTTGCTCAAGATCGTCGTGCGCCGCGAACGGCCTGCGCTGAACGATGGCGCCTACGGCTTCCGCCCTTGGGATGAGCGCACGTGGAGCGGCGCTGGACTGGCGTTCCCGAGCTCGCACGCGGCCGTGGCCTTCGGTGGCGCGTTCATGCTCGCGCGCGTGTTCCCGCGAGCGAAGTGGGTGGGCATCGCGCTGGCGGTCGGCTGCGGCGTCACACGCATTGCGGCGCGGGCGCACTTCGTCAGTGACGTGGCGTTCGCCGCGGGGCTGGGCTGGCTCGTCAGTTGGTTCCTGTGGAGGAAGTGGCAGCCGAGCGAGATCGTGCCGTCTTCGTCGGCACGCGGTGCCCGCGAGGCCGTGAAGCTGGTTGCGCTAGCCGTCGCGCTGTCCGCGGCGACCAGCGACGCCGGTGCACAGGCGCAACCCGAGCCAGTGGGAGTGCAGCGCGCCGCAACGACGGTCGCTGCGCCGCCGAGCCAGTGCAGTGACTACGAGGACTGCGCGCTAGGGCTTCTGCCGAGCTTCGCCGGGATATCGGTGGTGCGCGGCGCACGCGAAGAACGGTTGCAGACACTCGGCTTCTTCCTGCCCGGTGGCTCGCTGGACGGAGTGTTCGCCGGTGATTCCGTGGCCCAGCGCTTCGGGCGCGCGGCACTGCGCGAGCGGCGCATCGCCGTGGCGCTGACCGCGACAGCGATTGCGACGGTCTCGTTCATCGGTGCGCTCGACGGTGATGACTACAATCCGATCATTGGACTCGCCGTCGCGGGCAGCGCGCAGGCACTTGCCTCGGCGTACTTCCAGCTGAAAGCCGACGCCAGTCTCTCGCGCGCCGTGTGGGCCTTCAATCGTCAGTTCAGCGCGCGCCCAAGGGAATGACGACGGGGACGACCACCGTCGTCCGATCGAGCACGGCCAGCAAGCGATACTGATACGACGAGCCGTCGGCCGGCGGATACTTCACAGTGAGTCGCTCGACGCGAATCCGTTGGCGTACGCCCTCGACGAAGGTGAATCCTTCGATGCTATCGTAGAACGCCTCCGTCTCGGTCTTCCCCTGCCACCGCACGGACAGGCACGACTCCACCTGACCGAAGATTCCCATGCAGCGGACGCGAGCTTCCATGACGGTCAGCTCGAGTTCTGTGCGCGCCGAGAAGGGGTTGTCGCAGGCCATGCAGAGGATCGCGACGGCGAGCGCAATGTGGCGGAGCAAGCGGGTCATGACATGTCCTACCCGTCGGTACATTCGCACGTCACAGCCAGCGCAAGCCGACATTCACGCCTTAGCGGACGTCGGTGTGGCGATCAGCCGTAGGTGACGCCGGGATAGATCAGGTTGATCGCAATGCGGAACACCGGCCCGAACACCGGCGGAAACAACTGCCAGGCCGCGAAGATCCCGACGAAGCCGAGGATCGGCGAGCCCCAGACCCACATCTGGTAGCGCGTCGTCATGCGGCGCGTCATGAACAGCGTGATCGCCGCGCTGCCGTCCAGCGGCGGGAAGGGCAGCAGGTTGAACACGAAAAGCAGCAGGTTGAGCGAGAAGCCGATGCTCAGGAAGTGCCCGATCGTGCTCCAGGTCTGCCCGGCTTCAGTGGCCGTGAGCTGCCCGAAGTTCACGCTTTCCGGCGGAAAGAAGGTGCCGCTCGCCGCGAGGACGCGCATCGCGGCGAAGCAGAGCAACACGAGCAACAAGTTGGCGGCGGGACCGGCCAGCGCCATCAGCGCCGCGCGCCGCGGGTAACGCAGCGCCCATCGCGGATCGTAGGGTGCGCTCGCATAGCCCATGGGCCAGCCCATCGTCACTGACGTGATCAGCGGCAAGATCACCATGCCGAAGGGCTCGCGACGGATGTGCGGCATCGGATCCAGCGAGACCTGCCCCCCATGGTACGCCGTCGGATCGCCGCCGCGCAGCGCGGCCCAGGCATGCGCCGCCTCGTGCAGCGTGGTCGAGAAGAGGAACACCGCGAAGAACGCGAGTCCCGTAGCGATGTCTGGCGTCACTTGGGCTCGCGCAGGCGGATGAGGCCTTCCTGTGCCGCACTGGCGACGAGCAGGCCGTCACGCGTGAACACCTGCCCGCGCACGAAGCCGCGCGCCCCGAAGGCCGTCGGCGAATCATTCACGTAGAGCAGCCACTCATCGGCGCGGAACGGCCGGTGCAGCCACAGCGTGTGGTCCAGCGAGGCGATGATCAAGCGCGGATCGCGCCAGCTCACGCCGTGCGGCTGCAGCGACGTCGGCAGGAAGCCGTAGTCGCTGGCGTAGGCCAGCGTCGCCTGGTGCAGGATCTGCGCATCGGGAATGCGCTCGCGCAGCCTGAACCAGATCACGCGACGCGCGTTGGCGGCGTCGGTGGTCTCCCGCTCGAAGAGCTTGCGCGGGTGCACGCGACGGAACTCCAGCGGACGATCCTGCGTGACGATCGCGCGCAGCGGTTCCGGATACTTGTCCGCATGGGCGCGAATCACATCGAGCTCATCCTCGAGCTCCTCCGGCGCCGGCACATCGGGCATCGGGACCTGGTGATCCATACCCGGCTCATGCAGATGGAACGACGCCGAGAGATGGAAGATCGCCTCGCCATGCTGGATGGCCGTCACGCGCCGCGACGTGAACGAGCGCCCGTCGCGCGGGCGATCCACGAAGTACACGATCGGCGCACGCGTATCGCCCTCGCGCAGGAAGTAGCCGTGCACCGAATGTGCCTCGCGGCCATCCTCGACGGTCTTCTTCGCCGCGGCTAGCGCCTGGGCGAACACCTGCCCGCCGAACACGCGGCCGGTGCCGATGTCGCGGTTCTCGCCGCGGTAGATGTTGTGCTCGAGCGGTTCGAGCTCGAGGAGGCGAATCAGGTCCTGGACGACGGACATGTGGGTGCTGGGGGAAGTTGGAATGACGATAGGAAATCTATCCCCAAGAACGGCCTAGCACTCCCGCGCACTCCATCCAGGAGGAGTCGGCCCTGACGATTCCTTTACAAACCGGCAAGAAACACGCGTAGCCGCTGCGGCGTAAGAACGGTGACTGCGCAACCTTGCCGTCACGATATCTGTCTCATCTGCATCTATGTACACGCGTCGCCTCTCGCTTCTGCTTGTCGCCGTCATCGCCGCCGTCATCGCCGCCGCCTGCGCCGAGACGACGGCGCCGATCGATCCACAGCCGCTGCCCGCGCTCGAAGACCAGGTCTGGCACGTCAATGTCTCCGACGGCCAACCGCTGCCCGCCCTGCTCGGCCATCGCTTGGCACCGGGTGGCATTCTTGAGCAGGACTTCCTCGACTCCGCCCGCTTCGAGATCCGTGCGGACGGCAGCTGGGAGCAGCTGGGCTGGTACCAGCGCTACCGCAGCGGCCAGCACTACATGTGGGCGAGCACCCTCAACTGGGGCACCTGGACCGCGACGCCGACGGCCTACGAGTTCCGCCGCAACACCGGTGAGCTGCTCTACACCGTCGCCGGGCCGATCGGCAGCGAGCTGCAGATGAACCTGCGCTATGGTGGCCAAAGCGGCGTCGCCGTGTCGCAGCTGCGTCGGACGCGCCCCGCGCTCGACATCTACGGACGCTGGCGCGCAAACGCCCTGCGAGACCAGCCGCTGCCCGCGGCCTACATCGTCGAGAACGGCGATTACGGCGAGGGGCCCGTGAGCCGGCACATCGTCATCGACTCGGCCGTTGTGTGGCTCTACCCGACGGGCCAGTACCTGCAGCGCATCTTCCACAGCGAGTGGGAGGGCGCGGTGGACGGTCCAGCCGAGCGCAAGCTGCGCGAACTCGTGGAAGCGGATTACGGCTTCTGGAACCGCAACGGACTGCAGCTCAGCCTGCTCAGCAACTGGCTGGAAAACAAGACGATGCTCGGTGAGGCATCAGCCAATGCTGGCGGGCCACTGCGACTGCAGCACGGCATTACTCACGGGGACGAGCCGGCGGCCTTCCGCTACGTGCGCTGGTGACGCACGCGGCGCTGACCCTCGGGGGGGCAGCGCCGCGTGTGCATCAGAAGTCCGTCGTCATCCGCAGCAGCAGCGCGCGCCCGGGGCCGTCCGCAAACTCCTTGTACCGGCTCATGAAGCTGCGGTATCGCGTATCGAACACATTGCGCACGGCGATATCCACGACGAGCACCCGCGCGCCGACGAGCAGCGTACCGCCAGCGCCCAGCTGCCAGAGCGTGTAGCCCGCGGGCGCGACATCGCGCGGGTCGAGATGGGTCTGCCGCCAATTGCGTTCGCCTTGCACGCTCAGCCAGGGGCGCATCACGACGCTGGCCAGGCGTGCGCGCTCCACGCGCGCGCCGAGCTGCACGCGCGGCGGCGGCACGAAGGTGAGCGGCACGTCCACCGTGGTGTTGCTGCCGCGCACGAGATCGCCCGCCGCCTGCAGCGTGAGCCACGGGAGGGTACGGACCGCGACGCGCGCCTCTGCGCCGCGCAGCAGCGCGTTGCCCTGCACGACCTCAAGCGAATCGAACACCCCGCCGCCCGTGCCGAACGGACGCAGATAGATGAAGTCGTCGATCGCGTTGCGGAACACACTCAGCTCGCCGGTCACGCGCGCGTGTTCGATGCGGAGGCCGAGGTCGGTATTGAGCGAGGTCTCGATGCGCAGGTTCGGATTGCCGCGCTCGAAGGCCCGCGTGCCCTCGTGGAACCCGTTGGCGTAGAGATCGGGCGCGGCCGGCGCGCGGAATCCGCGGCCGGCACTGGCCACCACCGAGGCCCATTCCACGAGACGGTACGACATGCCGATGCTGCCCGTCACGGCCTGATGCCGCTGCGACTCCGCGCTGAGGCCGA
>PNKF01000016.1 GCA_013822285.1 Gemmatimonas sp. | reverse complement strand
GGACCGTGTACTCGCGCTTGAGGAAGGCCATCGCGCCGAGCTGGATCTGCTCGGCGAGATCGCGCATCACCTGCGAGCCCGCGGACTGGCGGACGATGCCCTGGTAGGTCAGGAAGCAGGCGATGAGCCCGACGATCCCGATCACCAACGCGTACGTCGTCAGATTCTCGATCATTGTGGGGAGAGTGAGGGTGAAGTGACGCCTAACGGTTGAACGCGTTCATCACGCGTTCGATGCCATCGGTGGTCCAGAGGCGCAGGGCCTCGTCAAACGTCGGCAGCAGCGCGCGCGTGTCTGCGGCTTCCGCCTTCCCGAACTTGTCCAACACGTAATCGGCGAGATCGCCGATGCGCCGCTGCGGGTCCGTCGGACCTACGCCGACCCGCAGCCGCGCGTACTCTTGGCTCTTGAGATGCTGCTCGATGCTCTTGAGCCCGTTATGGCCGCCCGCGGAGCCGCGGGGCCGGAACCGATAGGTGCCGGTGGCCAACTGCACTTCATCCGAGACGACGAGCAGGTCGGTGGCTGCGGCCCAGAACGGGCGCCGCAGGTAGGGCTTGAGGACTTGGCCCGAGAGGTTCATGAAGGTGAGCGGCTTCACGAGCCGCAGCTTCACGTTCCCCACCGTACCCGAGGCGGTCATCGCCTCGCCGTCCTTGCGCCATCCCTCCAACCGCCACGCCTCGGCGAGGTAGTCGACCACCCACCAGCCGACGTTGTGGCGTGTCTCGGCGTACTCCTGCCCGGGATTCCCGAGCCCGAGGATGACTTTCATCGCAGGGCGAGCGGTGAGGCCGCGGGCAGGAGGACCGGATTACTTCTTGTCGCCTTCGGCGTCGTCGCCGGCCTTCGGCTTGCGGATGAGCTCGGGCTCAGCCGCGCCTTCAGCGGCCGGGGCCGCCTCGGCCTCGACCTTCGGCGCCGCGCAGACGCAGATCGTCGCGCCGGCATCGGTGAGCAGCTCGACGCCTTCGCCAAGCTTCACGTCGCCGACGTGGATCGAGTGGCCGATCGTGAGGTTGGTGACGTCCACATCGTAGTGCGCCGGGATGTTCGACGGATCCACCGAGATTTCGATCTCGTGGAGGATGTGGTCGAGGAGGCCGCCACCGACGCGCACGCCTTCCGGCGTGCCAACGAGGTGCACCGGCACCTTCACCGTGACCTTCTCGCCGGCGACCAGTTCCTGGAAGTCGACGTGGATGATCTGCTTCTTGAACGGGTGGCGCTGGATCTCGCGGATCAGCGTGCGGGCCATCTTGCCGCCCGCGATGTCGAGTTCGATGACGGTGCTGGTGTAGGGCACCTTCTCGAGGAGGAGCTGGAACGCATGCGCGTCGAGCTCGAGGGCCTGCGGCTCACGCGCGTGGCCGTAGATGACCGCGGGGACCTTGCCGGCGGCGCGCAGCTTGCGAGCGACGCCCTTGCCGGTGGCGGAGCGGGTGGTAGCGGAGAAAGGAGCGGAAGCCATTGTGCGGTGTCCTGCTGAGGGTCTCGATCGCGACGTGGGTTCCCGGCGAGTCCGGCCCGGCGGCGATCAAAGGGGTACTGCAGATCGTGCTTACTCGAACAACGAGGAAACGCTCTGGTCCGAGTGGGTGAAGCGAATCGCCTTGGCCATCAAGTCGCCGACGCTCAGGATGGTGAGCTTGTCGAAGCGCTTCGATTCCGGCAGCTGGATGGAATCGGTGATGGCGACTTCCGCGATCGGCGCCTTGCTGAGGCGCTCGACGGCGGGGCCGGAGAGCAGCGCGTGCGAGGCGCAGACGTAGATGTTGCGGGCGCCGAGATCCTTGAGGGCCTTCGCGGCCTCGGAGACGGTGCCGGCGGTGTCGATCATGTCGTCGGCGAGCAAGCAGTCCTTGCCTTCGACTTCACCGACGACGTTGACGACTTCGGCGACGTTCGCGACGGGGCGGCGCTTGTCGATGATGGCCAGCGAGGCATCGAGGCGCTTGGCGAAGCCGCGGGCCATCTTGGCGCTGCCCACGTCGGGCGCGACGACGACCGGATCCACGAGCCCCTTCTTGCGGTAATGCGCCGTGAAGACGGGGGCGGCGTAGAGGTGGTCGACCGGGATGTCGAAGAAGCCCTGCAGCTGATGGAAGTGGAAATCCAATCCCAGAATGCGATCGGCGCCAGCGCGGGCGATCATGTTCGCCATGAGCTTGGCGCCGATGGCGACGCGAGGCTGGTCCTTGCGATCTTGGCGTGCGTAGCCGAAGTAGGGCATCACGCAGGTGATGCGGGCGGCTGAGGCACGCCGGGCGGCATCCACGAGGAGCAAGAGCTCCATGATGTTCTCCGCCGGCGTGTTGGTCGGTTGCACGATGAACACGTCGGCGCCGCGCACGTTCTCGTCGAGCCGCACGAACACCTCACCATCCGCGAAGCGCGAGACGGTGGCCTTGCAGAGTTCCACGTCGAGTGACTTGGCGATGCTTTCGGCGAGGGGCCGATTCGCGTTGCCGGTCAGGATGCGGAAGCCGTGTACTGGGACTGCGAGTCCGTCCATCGGCGGGGCGGTGTAAGAGGCGGAAGGGACAGGAGATACGGGCGCGACCGGCGAGTGGCCAGACAGCCTTGAAAGCTATCCGGCCTTGGGGGTGAATGGCAGGGGGGCGGGGCGCGAGGTTAAGCTTCCGCACGATGAAAGGCATTCTCCTCGCCGGAGGCTCCGGGACCCGCCTTGCGCCCATGACGCAAGTCGTTTCGAAGCAACTCCTTCCGCTGTACGACAAGCCGCTGGTCTACTACCCACTCAGCACCCTGATGCTGGCGGGTATCCGGGAGATCCTGGTCATCTCCACGCCCCGGGATCTGCCGCTGTTCCAGAGCCTCCTCGGCGACGGGTCGCGCTGGGGGGTCCGGTTCGAGTACATCGCGCAGCCGAACCCTGAGGGGCTGGCGCAGGCCTTCGTGCTCGGGCGGGATTTTGTCGGGTCGGATGCCGTCACGCTGGTGCTTGGCGACAACCTGTTCTTCGGCGCTGGGTTCGGCGGCCAGCTGCGTGACGCCGCGGCTCGGGTGTCCGCCGAGGGCGGGGCCACCGTGTTCGGGTATCGCGTGCGCGACCCTGAGCGCTATGGCGTCGCGGAGGTGAGCCCTGATGGCCGCGTGCTCACCATCGAGGAGAAGCCGACCCGGCCGAAATCGTCCCTCGCCGTGACGGGGCTGTACTGCTACGACAACCGCGTGCTCGACATCGCGCGGTCGCTGAAGAAGTCGCCGCGGGGTGAGTACGAGATCACGGACGTGAATGCCGAGTACCTGCGCCAAGGGGCGCTGCGGATCGAAACGCTGCAACGCGGCATGGCGTGGCTCGACACCGGGACGGTCGCGGCGTTGCAGGACGCCGCGCGCTTCGTGGAAGCCATCGAGACGCGGCAGGGCATGAAGATCGGCTGCCCCGAGGAAGTGGCCTTCCGCATGGGGTACATCGACGGCGCGCAGCTCGAGCGCCTTGCCGCGCCACTCGCGTCGAGCGAGTACGGCGCGTACCTGCGGCGCATCGCCGCCGAGGCGCCGTGAGCGGCGTGCAAGCGCTGAATGGCCACGAGCCCGCGGCGTTTTCGCCGAGCGTGGTACTCGTCACGGGCGGCGCTGGCTTCATCGGAGCCAATGCCGTGGCCTGGCTGCTGCGCGAGCATCCGCAGGTGCAGGTGGTGGCCTACGACGCGATGACCTACGCCGCGCACCCGCAGAGCCTGGCGATGGCCGCGCGGGGCGCGGAATCGCGGTTCTTCTTCGTCCGCGGCGATGTCCGCGACGGCGATGTTTTCGCGAATGTGCTGAGGGGGACCGCACGTGACGCGCAGGGCCGTGCGATACCCATGGCCGACACCGTGTGGCACATGGCCGCCGAGTCGCACGTCGATCGGTCGATCCGTGGGCCGGGGGTATTCGTGGACACCAACGTCGTCGGGACGCAGCGCGTGCTCGACGCGATCCGCGAGGCCGCGGATGCGGGGCGGCGCGTGCGATACGTGCATGTATCGACCGACGAGGTCTACGGCTCGTTGGCGCCGGGGGACGCGCCGTTCACGGAAACGCATCCGCTTGAGCCGAGCTCCCCGTATTCCGCCAGCAAAGCTGCGTCCGACCTGCTGGCACAGGCCTGGGCACGCAGCTACGGACTCGATGTCGTCGTCACACGCTGCAGCAATAACTATGGCCCGTTCCAGTTTCCCGAGAAGCTGATCCCGCTGATGGTGGTGCGGGCGATGGCGCAGCAGCCCCTGCCGGTATACGGCGACGGCCAGCAGGTGCGCGACTGGCTGTACGTGGAAGACCACGTATCGGCACTCTGGGCAGTGACGCTCAGCGGCATCGCCGGCGGTCAGGTGTTCAACATCGGCGCGCGCTGCGAACTGACGAACCTCGATGTCGTGCGCGCCATCCTGCGGGCGCTCGACCGTCCGGAGTCGCTGATTCAGCATGTGCAGGACCGCCCGGCACACGACCGGCGCTACGCCATGGACTCGAGCGCGTTGCGTCTCGCGACCGGTTGGGAAGCCAGGGTTCCTTTCGCGCATGGGCTCGAGGCGACCATCCGATGGTATCGGGCACACGCGGCGTGGTGGAAGGCGGTCTTGCCGGAGTCCCAGCGCATGGCTGAGGCGATGTACCTCGGGGGCGAGCGGTGAGGGCACGGTCCAAGCCTTCAGACTCGGCGCGACGGTGTCGGCGATGAGGGTGTTCCTGCTCGGCGGCTCGGGGATTCTGGGGACAGCGATGCGGGCGACGCTGCCCGCGGACGCCACGCTGCTGGCGCCCGGCCACGCCGCGCTCGACGTCACGGACGCGGCGGCGGTTGACCTCTTGGTGAGCGAGCGGCGCCCGGACTGGATCATCAACTGCACGGCCTACACGGCCGTGGATGCCGCCGAGTCGCACGAAGCGGACGCGATGCGCCTGAACGCCGATGCGCCGGCGTCCTTGGGTGCTGCGGCCAGGCGCGTCGGCGCGCGCGTGCTGCATGTGAGCACGGACTACGTGTTCGGCGGCGAGGGCACGCGTCCGTGGCGCGAGGACGATCCCGTCGCCCCGCTCTCGGTGTACGGGCGCACGAAGCTCGCGGGCGAGCGGAACCTGCAGGCCAGCGGCGCGGAGGCGGTGATCGTGCGCACGGCGTGGTTGTACGGCGCGGTGGGCAAGAGCTTTCCGCGGACGATGTGGGAGCGCGCGCAGCAGGGGCTGGCCTCGCGGGTGGTGGCGGACCAGCACGGCGCGCCCACCAACGCGCGGGATCTCGCGACCTGGTGCTGGGCCCTGGTGGCGCGTGAGGCGCGTGGCGTGGTGCACGCAAGCAACGCGGGGCAGTGCACCTGGGCGGATGTCGCCGAGCGCGTGTATGCGGCGGCGGGCAAACCCGGGCTGGTGACGCGCGTGTCGAGTGACGAGTATCCGGTGCCGGCCCCGCGCCCGCGGTATTCTGTCCTGGACTGTGCTCGATTGGAGTCGCTGATCGAGACGCCGCGGCGGTCGTGGGAGGCCGCGTTGGACGAGTTCCTCTCTGACCTCAAGCAGCGGAGTGCCGCGTGAACCTGCGCGTGGAGCAGACGGCGATTCCCGATCTTGTCATCGCGCACTTGCGCGAGTTTCCCGATCCGCGCGGCTCGTTCCGCGAGCTGTTCCGGGCGCAGCACTTCGCGGCGGTGGGCCTGCCGACGACGATCGCGCAGATCAACGGGAGCATCTCGTCGCGTGGCGTGGTGCGCGGGCTGCACTTCCAGTGGGATCCCGCGCAGGCGAAGGCCATGCGCGTCGTGCGCGGCCGGGCGTTCATCGTCGCGGTCGATGTGCGGGCCGGCTCGGCGACCTTCGGGAACGCCTGGTGGCGTGAGTGTGCCGCGGGTGAGCCGTTGTGGATCTGTGCGCCGCCGGGCTTCGCGCGCGGGTTCCAGGCCTTGGAAGACCTGACGGAGGTCGAGTACCTCTGCACGTCGGAGTACAACCCGAGGGCGGAAGGAGGCATCCGCTGGGATGATCCCGCGCTGGGCATCCCGTGGCCGATTCCGGCGGCAGGGCTGTCGGACAAAGACCGCGCGGCCCCGACGCTTGCCGAATGGCGCGCGGGGCCGCAGGGGAAGGTCTTCGCGATCTAGCGCAGGGCGTGGATCACGCGCTCGGGAAATCATTGCCCCTGGTGGATTCGAACCACCATTCTCGGATCCAAAGACCGATGTCCTGCCATTGGACGAAGGGGCAGCAGGCGTAAGGCAAACTAACGGCCGCGCGGTGCAGCGAGCAACGGCGCGGCGCGCGGAACGCGCACTCAGTCGAGCAGTTTGACTTGCGCGACGCTGGTGAGGCTTCGGGTCTGCACCAGCCGCGTGCCCGCGGGCAGCGCGGGCTCCTGCGCGAGGCGGCGATCGAAGATGCCGAAGGCCGTCGATCCGGAGCCGCTCATGCGCGCGATCCTCGCGCCGGCGGCGCGGAAGGCATCCACACAGTGTCCGATCTCCGCGTGCCGCGCCACGACAACGCTCTCCAAATCATTCACGGCGAGCGGGACGATGCGCTCCCAGCGATCGAGATCGTCGAGCGTGATCGGCGCCGGTGCGCGCAGCGGTTGTCCGGCGGTCGCCTCGGCGTACCAGCCGAACGCCGCCTTGGTCTCGACGCCGAACGGCGGTAGCGCGAGCAAGATCTCGCGCGCCGGAAGCGGGCGTAGCGCGAGCAGGCGCTCACCACGACCGAAGCCGAGCGCGAAGGGCGTGTCCATGGTGAGAAACGGCACGTCGGCACCGAGACGCAGGGCGATCGTGTTCAGGACGTCGGCCGCCAGCGGTTTCGGCGCGAGGGCGTTCAACGCGCGCAACACGGCGCCTGCATCGGCGCTGCCACCGCCCAAGCCACCGCCGGAGGGAATACGCTTCTCGATGCTGATGTGAAAGCCTGTGGGCCAGCCGGCGGCTTCGGTGAACGCGATCGCCGCGCGATACGCCAGGTTCTGCTCCGGCGGGAGATCGATGCCGGGGCAGTGGAGTTCGCGCTGCGTGGTATCCGTGGCAACGCGCACGCTGTCGGCGAGATCGATGCGCAGGAACAGCGACTCGAGCTGGTGATAGCCGCTGGCTTCGCGCGCGAGCACGCAGAGCCGCAGGTTGATCTTGGCCTGCGCTTCGACGCTGGCGGCGGTGGCGCTCATGGCTTGGCTCCGCCGAGGTCGCGGAAATGCAGGTCGAGTCGCGCGAAGTACCAGGCGCCGATCACCGTGATCGGCACGAACGACAGGAGGTGGAATCCGATCGCCCAGCTCACCGCGCTGGCATCGCTGACGGCGTAGAGCGCGAGCCCGGCCTTGCCGGCGAGTTCGAAGGGCCCGAAGAAGCCCGGCGAGGAGGGAATCGCCACGCCAATCGCAATCAGCCCCTGCACGAAGAACGCGGCGGAGAGCGGCGCCTCGAGGCCGAGCGCGAGAAACCCGAGGTAGAACGCCAGTGCGTTGCAGATCCAGTGCAGCACGGCCCACCAGAGCACTTCGAGCGCGAGCGTCGGCTGCTTGAGCACGCCGACGCCGGCGGCGAATCCCTCGAGCAGGCCACGGACTTTCGGGGCGAGCTTCGGCGCAATCGCGCCAAACAGGCGATCCGAGACGCCGAAGCACCACTGCGGCGCATAGGCGAGCAGCGCCAGGGCAACGAACACGGCGCCCAACGCCAGGGACATCGTCGCGGCAATGCTCCAAGCCGTCGCGCCGAAGATGCGGCCATCGGCCGGAAACCGCGGATCGAAGGTCGCGACGACCATCATGGCGAGCACGACCACGCCGTCGAACAAGCGATCGACGGCGAGCGAGGCGAAGGCACCGGAGAAGCGCACCTCAGGCCGCTCACGCGTCAGCGCGAACGCACGCGCCAACTCACCCGCCCGCGCCGGCACGACGTTGTTCACCATCATGCCGATCGCCGTGGCACGCCACAGGGGCCCGAGCGGCAGCCGGCCCACGCTCGGCGCGAGCAGCGCCTGCCAGCGACGCGCACGCAGCGGGAAGATCGCCGTCGCCGTGATCGTGCAGGCGATCCACAACGAGAGGCTCGAGCTCGACAGCACGCCCCAGACTTCGTGGAAGTCCACGTCGCCGAGCGTGTACCAGAGGAGGAGGATGCTGAGCGCGATCCCGAGCAGGGCGCGCCAATCGAGCTTCACGCGACCTACTCCGCCGCCGCGAGCTGCAGCAGGTCGTAGAGTTCAGCCAGTGTCGCCGCGTCCGGTACGGCGCCGCTGCGCTTCAGCGATTCGCCGAGCGTGAGCGCGCGCTGCAAGGCATCCTTGCCGCGGAAGAGCAGGTCTTCGATCGGGATCACATCGTCTTCGTCGCCGACCAGAGGCTCGGCGAAGGTCGTGTTGCCGATGCCGGAGAGGCCCGAGAGGCCTTGGGAGAGGAGCGACTTGAGCGCGGCGCCGGAGGGAGCAGCGCCGGCAGGGGCTGCTCCTGACACGGCGCTGCTTGCTCCAGACATCGCGGCGGTATTCGGCGCGGCGACCGGCGTGACGAATCGCGGCGTCGCGGGCACGGCCGGCTTCTGCGGCGCCAACGGCGTGACGCCGCGGCTCAGCAACTCGCTGAGCGAGACGAACTGCGGCGCCATCGCCTCCGGTGCGGCGTCCGCCGCGGAGAGCAACATCGCCGCGCGATCGAGCACGTCGAGCGCCGGCTGTTCAAGCGCAGCGGCACCGCGTTCGGCGGCAAGGAACAGATTGGCGATCTCCACCGCCGCGAAGCTCTTCGCCGCACGGGCGAGCGCGCGGACCGCGCCGCGCATCTCGCGGCCCAGGCGATCGCGCGTGGCCGCGTCCTGCGCATGACTGCCTTCGTGGACCAATCGACGCAGGTGCTCGGCCTGACTCACGACTTCCAGGCGGAAGCGATGCGCGGCAGTGGTCGGCGGATTCTGCGCGGGCTGCACGGCCTCGCCGTCCATGAGCAGCGAGGCGATGGGGACGACGTCATCGCCATCGCCGCTGCCACCGGCGAGCGTGCCGGCGGCCAGCGTGAACTCTTGCAGGGCGGGCGAATCTGCAGGCGGGCGGTTGCCCAGGCGCACGGCGTCGCCGCCTTCGAGCAGCACGCGCGCGGCGGTGCGGAAGACGCGCCGTCGCTCGGCGGTGGCGTCTTCGTGGCCGAGTTCGATGGGCTTCGCGACGGCGTCGACGGTGTCGACGACTTCCCCGAGTGGCGGCAGGTCCTTGAGGGCGGCGACGCCGCGCAGCGCGCGGACCTTGTCCATCACGCGCGTGAAGTGTTCGGCGCCGCCGGGGTTCTCGGCGTACTCGAGTAGCGCAGCGGCGGCATCGGCGGTGGTGCTCGCAAGGTATTCGCTGGGCGAGCGCCGCGCCGAGGCGCTCTCGCGCTGCGGGGCGATGCGGTCGATCTCGGCGACGCGCTCCGCGACGCGGGCGTCTTCGGTGCTGCCCCAATTGCGCACGGCGCGGATGAGGATCTTCGCGTCGTCGATGGCACTGATGGCGACGCCGCGCGTGGCCGCGTCCCAGCTGAGCGAGCCGTCCTTCACCTGCTTGGCGAGCCGCTCGAGGCTCGACGCCAGCGTCGCGATGCCCGTGACCTTGGCCATGGTGGCGGCGCCGCGGAGTGCGCGGACGCCGCGCGCGAAGGCCTCAGGCTCCGGAGGAGCGGCGGCCGCGCGCGACACGAGCGCGTCGAGCTGTTCGACGTACTCGCTGGCTTCGAGGGTGAAGAAGTCGAGCAACCCGCCGGTCATCGCATCTCCTTATAGATGCGGGTAAAGTGCGACAGCGCAGGGGCTTGGGTCAACGGGGCGACGTGGCGTTGCGGGCGGCATCCATGGCCGCGCGCATGGCGCGCACGGCGGCGTCGAGTCCGACGAAAACGGCATGGCTGACGATGGCGTGGCCGATGTTGAGCTCTTCGCACTCCGGGATCGCCGCCACCGGCCCGACGTTTTCGAGCGTCAGCCCGTGGCCCGCGTGGACGGCGAGTCCGAGGGCCTTGGCTTCGAGGGCCGCCTGCTTGAGCGCCGCGAGGTGCGTGGGCAGCTCGGGATGATGGCAGTAGCGACCCGTGTGCAGTTCGATGGCCGGCACCTTGAGCTCGGCGGCGCGCGTGATCTGCCGTAGGTCCGGGTCGATGAAGAGCGAGGTGCGAATGCCCGCGGCCTGCAGGTTCTCGAGGCAGGTGGCCAGGCGCAGCGGATCCGCGAAGAGGTCGAGGCCGCCTTCGGTGGTGATCTCGGCGCGCCGCTCTGGGACCAGCGTGACCTGCTTCGGCTTGATGCGCAGCGCGAGCAGGGTCATCTCGGGCGTCGCCGCCATCTCGAGGTTCATCGGCGTGCGCAGCGACGTTGCGAGGGCCTCCACGTCTGCGTCTTGGATATGGCGCCGATCTTCACGCAGGTGCACGGTGATGCCATCGGCCCCCGCCTCTTCACAGACGCGGGCCGCCGCGATGGGATCGGGGTATGAGGCCCGACGTGCCTGCCGGAGCGTGGCGACGTGATCGATGTTGATGTAGAGCCGCTGATGCATGATGGCCTGACTGAACCTTTCTTGAGAATCGGGAGCGCGTGCCGTGAGACGACTGGGAATCGCGATGCTGCTGGTGCTGGCGAGCGTGGGCTGCCGGCCGAAGTCCGTGGGCAACGGCGCCGGTGGGGCGGACTCGGCGCAGATGGCAGTGGTCGAGTTCTTGAACGCGGCCCGCGCCCAGGACCTGCAGGGCATCTCGGCCGTGTGGGGCAACGAGGAATCGCCGACCCGCGACCGCGTGGCCCGTCAGGAACTCGAGCGCCGGCTGATGATCATTGCCTGCCACCTGCGCCACGATGAATCTCGCATCGGAACGCCGGAGTTGGGAGAGGCGGGGCGCACCTTGTTCAGCGTCGAGATCACGCGCGGCAGCCGCAAGGCGACGCTGCCGTTCACGACGGTGCGGAATCGGCGCAACAATAAGTGGTATGTGGAGGATCTCGACCTGCGCCCGGCGCGGGAGATCTGCAACGCCGAGCCGGTGTCGCGGCCGCAGGCGCGGCCGGGCGCGCGATAGGCCTCGACGGGCCGAGCACGCACCAAACGGGCGGCGCGGATGATTCCGCGCCGCCCGTTTCGTTGTCAGTACTCGGAGAGCTCGACCAATACGCCTGCGGTGGACTTCGGGTGCAGGAAGGCGATGCGCTTGCCTTCCGCCCCGATGCGCGGCGTCTCGTCGATGAGCTGGATGCCCTGCGCCTTGCAGCGCGCGAGCATCGCGTCGAGATCGTCGACCGCGAAACAAATGTGATGGATGCCCGGGCCCCGCTTGCTGAGGAACTTCCCGATGGGGGAGTCGGATTTCTCTGGCTCGAGCAGTTCCACGAGCGACTCCCCGGCGGCGACGGCCTTGATGCGCGCGCCATCGGCGTCGTCGAGTGGTGTCTCGGGCATGCCGAGGATGTCGCGGTAGAACGGGAGGATGGCGTCGAGCGATTCGACGGCGATGCCGAGGTGGGCGATGCGTGTGCCGCGCGGCGTGGGGCTGGTCATTGACGAAGGCGGGTCCGGAGGGGGCGCACTTTCGGGCGATTGCCGCTAACATTACTCAGGCATCCGCGCAGGTGTCAGCGGATGCGGGACCCTAGGGGAGATCCGATGTCGAAGACGGTGAATGTGACCGATGATTCGTTCGCGAGCGAAGTCGAGCAGCATAAGGGCCTCGCGGTGGTGGACTTCTGGGCGACGTGGTGCGGCCCCTGCCGCATGATCGCGCCGATCCTCGAGCAGCTCAGCGTGGAGTTCGATGGCCGCGTGAAGGTGACGAAGCTCGACGTCGATGCGAATCAGAAGACGGCGATGCGCTTCCAGGTGCGGTCGATCCCGACGCTGCTGTTCTTCAAGGACGGCAAGCTGGTGGACCAGGTGATCGGCGCGGTGCCGAAGCCGGCCTTGGCGGCGAAGTTCGAGCAGCACGCCGCGTAACGGCATCCCGTCCGGATGCCTCCGCTCCGCGACGCCATACGTTATCCCGCCAAGCGGGTCCTGCTGCAACGGACCCGCTTGGCGTACGTGCATCTACGGAACCTGCTGACGGACGCCAAGCGCGACCGTTCGGCGCGCGTCTCCGGGTACGTCGCGGTGTGGATGCCGGATGAACTGCTGGTGCTCTATCTCGAGGAAGGCGAGGTCGTCACCGCCACGTCGAGTGCCGATGGCCAACACTTCGTGCCGACGGCGATCAGCGAGGCGATCGGCCACGTGCCGACCGCTGCGGAGTACGGCAGCATCTGCTTCCATGAGGCGAGCGACGAGCAGGTGGACCTGATGTACGCGACGCAGACGGGCCAGCCGCTGGCGCTGCCGCGTGAGTTGGTCCCCGGCGACGCGACGGCCTTGCTCGCGTACCTCGACGGCACGATGCACGACGGCGCGCTGGAAGTCATCGCCGACGGCTCGGTGAACTACATCGCGCTCGATGGCGGCCGCCCGACGCGCGGCTACTTCGTGGATCCGCGCCCCGGTGATGTCGGCGCGCACCTGCGCACGCTGCTCGAAGGACGCATCCTCGCGGCGCCGCCGATCGTGCGCGTGTGGGGCAAGCCGCCGGCCTTGCCGCATCAAGCCTCGCCGGCGCTGATCCAAGCGTATCGCGAGTTGATCGGGGCGCTCACGGCGCGGCTGCGCGAGGCGGGCAAGACGTCGGCGGCAGAAGTCACCGAAGGCGCCCGCCGCGCGCTGGTGCTGAAGCATCCGACCCTCGAGCGCTTCTCGCCAAGCTTGCCGACGACGAAGGACCCGGTCACCGACGCGCAGACGCTGACCAAGGCGATCGCCTCGTGGACGGCCGACATCCTCTGGGCGGCCTGCCCGGATGACACCACGCCCGAGCAACTGCTGCACGACCTCACGGTCTCGCGGCGGCACGTGTTCCAGGCGGCAGGGCTGTTCGATGCCTTGCCGTGGAAGGTGAAGTGGTGAGCGCCGAAGGCGCGACCACGCCGGGCACTCTCTACATCGTTTCCACCCCGATCGGGAACCTCGGCGACTTCGCTCCGCGCGCGGCGGAGGTGCTGCGCAGCGTGGAGGCGATCCTGGCCGAGGACACGCGGCACACGCGCGCGCTCTGCGAGCGCTTCGCGATCCGCACGCCGCTGATCGCGTATCACGACCACAACGAGGCGCAGGCGACGCCGGGCCTGGTGCGTCGCTTGGTCGAGGGCGCGTCGTTCGCGCTCGTGAGCGATGCCGGGACGCCGTTGGTGTCGGACCCGGGCACGCGTTTGGTGCGCGCGGCAGTCGAGGCCGGCGTGACGGTGGCGCCGGTGCCGGGACCGTCGGCGCTGCTCGCGGCGCTCGCGGGTGCCGGGCTGCCGACGGATCGCTTCACGTTCTTCGGCTTCCTGCCGCGGAAGGGCGGTGACCGCACCCGCGCGCTCGGCGAGCTGCTGGCGCTGCGGCACACGGCGGTGCTGTACGAGGCGCCGACTCGCGTGGCGCCGACGCTGGCGGATCTGGCGGCTGCTGGGGCGGGGGATCGAGCAACGGTCGTCGCCCGGGAGCTGACCAAACAGTACGAGGAGTTCCGCCGCGGAACGGTGGCGGAACTTGCTGCGTACTACGAGCAGAATGAACCACGAGGCGAAATCGTGATCGTGCTGGCCGGCGCGCCCGAAGAGGCCACGGATGCCGGGGCCTTGGAAGCGCGCGCTGCGGCGCTGCGCGCCGAGGGGAAGGGCGCGCGCGAGATCCAGCAGGCGCTGCTGGCGGCCGGCGCCTCGCGCAACGTGGCGTATCGCCTGGCGCACGAGGCCTGATGCGCGCGCTGCGTCTGCTCGGGCTTGTGGCGTTGGCGACAGGGCTGCTTGCCGCCACGCCCTCGGCGCCTGCCGACGGCGCGGCGCGGTCGCGCCTCAGCGTCGCGCGGCTGCAGTACGATGGCGACGATTGGTACGCGAATCCGTCGGCGCTGCCGAATCTCATCAAGGCGCTGCGGACCCGGACCACCCTCGACGTCGAGCCGCAGGAAGTCCGGCTGACGTTGGAGGATGAGCGGCTCTGGGATCATCCGTTCCTGTATCTCACGGGACACGGACAGATCCGCTTCACGGACGCCGAAGTCGCGCGACTGCGGCAGTACCTGCTGCAGGGTGGCTTCCTGCACGCCGACGACAACTACGGTCTCGACGCCGCGTTCCGTCGCGAGATCGCGCGGGTGTTCCCGGATCGCGAGCTGGTCGACGTGCCCTTGGATCACCCGATCTATCGGCTGGTCTACGCGTTTCCGCAGGGCGTGCCGAAGATCCACGAGCACGACGGCAAGCCGCCGCGCGGCTATGGCATCTTCATCGGCGATCGGCTCGCGGTGTACTACACGCATGAATCCGATCTCGGGAACGGCTGGGAGGATGTCGGCACGTATCCCGAGGATCCGCCGGAGCTGCACGAGCAGGCGCTGCGCATGGGCGTGAATCTCTATGTGTACGCCGTGACCAGCGGAGTGGGGCGATGAGCGCGCTGCGCGTGGTGCACGATGAAGTGCGCCGACTGCGTCGCCGTGCGGCCGTGGCGGCCGCGCTGCTGCCCATTTCGGTGTTCATCGGCGCCTTGGCCAGCTTCGCGCGACTGCTCGCCGACGGTGCCTGGCTGAGCTTGCCGCGCGTGTTGCCGTTGATCGCCTGGGTCATCGCATTCGCCGCGGCCGTCGCACTCGGCCGATTCCTGCGCCGACGCCTGTCGGCACGCGCGGAGGCGGCGCATGTCGCCGAGGCGATCGAGGCGGAGCAGGGGCTACGGCGCGGTTCGCTGGTGGGCCTGCTCGAAGTCGAGGGCAGCGGCGTGTTCGCGGACTTCGCGATCGCGCAGTCGGATGCGCGTTTGGCGTCCGCGGCGGAGCGGCCGGCGCCGTTGCTGCGGCGTCGCTTGCAGCGCGCGGCGCTGTTGGCTGGATTGGCCTTCGCGCAGGTCTTCGTGCTGGCCAGCAGTTCGTATGCGACGCGGCCGGATGGCTGGCGCGCGCTGTTGAATCCGCTTGATGCCTGGCGCGGCGCGCTGGCGGCGCCGCTGCGCTTCGATCGCGCGCCGTCGCGGGTGCAGCGCGGGGCGACGCTCTCGCTGGATATCGACGCGCCGGGCCGACGTGCGGTGACGCTGCGGTGGCGCAGCCGCGGTGAAGGCTGGCGTGAGTCGGAGCTCGCGGTCGATGCCGATGGCCGCGCGGTGGCGTCGCTCGATGCGGTGAGCGCTGAAGTCGCCGTGGTGGTCTCCGATGGCCGTGCGGGACGGGATTCGATCCTCGTCGCCGTGGTCGATCGTCCGTTCCTCGGCGACGTCGAGGTCACGGCGCGGTATCCGGGCTATCTGCGTCGCGGTGATGAACGGCTCAGTGCAGACGCGCCGATTCGCATTCCGGCAGGCACGCGGCTCGAGGTTGCGGCGCGTGCGTCGACGGCGTTGGCGGAAGCGGCGTTGTCGACGGATGCCGCGCTGCGCGCCGAGATCGGCGCAGGCGCTTCGCGTCGCGATGCCTCACGCTTGCCGCTGCGTGTCGACGGACTGCACGTGGCCGGAGCATTCGTGCCGCAGCGTTCCGCGCAGTACGGCTGGCTCGTCGAAGGCGCGACGCAGCGAATCGAAGACTTGCCGGTGCCGCTCGACATCGAAGTGATTCCCGATTCGGTGCCTCGCGTCGAGATTCTGGCGCCGACGGGTGAGCGCATGGTTGACGCCCAGGACGTGCTCGCGCTCGAGTTGCTCGCGCAGGACGACTATGGGCTGCGCGATGTGGCGTTGCGGTTGCAGCGCGCGGGTGAGGATGCGCCGTTTGCGACGGTCGCACTCGACGCCTCGCAGGACGCCATCTGGAGCGGCGTGTTCACGCTGCGCCTCGCGCCGGCAGGCCTTGAGCCCGGGCAGACGCTTGAGGTGACGCTGGTCGCACGAGATGCGGCGCCCGGCAATCGACTGGCAGTCAGCGCGCCGCTTCGCCTGCGTGTCCCGACGGCCAACGAGGCGCGTGCTGCGGCCGACGCTGCGGCAGATGCCGCCGTGGCCGCCGCTGACGCGGCGGCGAAGGCACAGGCCGAGCTCGCCGAGCGCACGGCGCTGGCGGCGCGTCAACGCGGCGATCGCGGTGCGGAGAGCAGCGTGAACGACGCGCGTGCGCAGCAGCAGGCTCAGGCGCAGGGACAGACGCAGGGGCAGGCGCCGAACCCGGCCAATGATGCCAACGCGCCGCGCGAGGCCTTGGGCTACGAGGGCGCCGAGAAGGCGCGGGAGATCTCGCAGGAACAGCAGGCGCTGAAGCAGCAGGTGGAGCAGCTCGAAGAGGCGGCGCGCAACCTTGAGGATCGCCTGCGTCAGGCGGGCGCGCTGGATACCAACCTCCAGCGACAGCTCGCCGAGGCGCAGCGCATGATGCGCGAAGCGATGACGCCGGAGATGCAGCGCGCGATGCAGGACCTTGAGAACGCGACGCAGCAGCTCGACGGCGCGCGCACGCGGCAGTCGCTGCAACAGCTGGCGCAGCAGCAACAGCGCATGCGCGAGCAGCTGGAGCGCAGCGCCGAGATGCTGCGCCGCGCGGCGCTTGAAGGGCAGATGCAGACGCTCGCGGACCGCGGCCAGGAGCTGGCGGAGCAACAGCGCAAGATGGCGGACAGCGCGGGCACGCGACCGCCGTCGCGCGAGCAATCGCAGCAGATGCAGCAGCAATCGCAGGACCTCGCGCGGCAAGCCCAGCAGTTGGCCGAGCGACTGCAACAGGCGGACGCACAGGCCGGCGCCGAACGCACGCAGCGTGCCGCCGAGCAGGCGCAGCAGGCGGCGAATGCGATGCAGGAGGCGGCGCGTCAGCAGGGCAACCAGCAGGGGAATCAGCAAGGCGGCCAGCAGTCGGCGCGGGATGCCGCGCAGCGCGCGGCAGACGCAATGCAACAGGCGGCGCAGGATCTCTCGCAGGCGCGTGAGCAGCAGGTCGGCGAGTGGAAGGCGGAACTCACCGACGCGCTGGACCGCTCCGTGCAGGAGATGATGCAGCTGGCGCGCGAGCAGGATCAGCTGGCGCAGCAGGCGCGTGAGAACAACAGCGCGCCGGGGCTGCGCGGGCAGCAGTCGGCGCTGCAGCAGGGTGTGCAGACGGCGCAGGAGCGCTTGGCTGAGGAATCGAAGAAGTCGGCGCTGGTGTCGCAGCGCTCGCAGGAGTTGATGCAGCGCGCCGAGCAGCGTGCTGCCGCGGCTGCGCGAGAGGCGGCGGCTGGCCGCGGCGGGCAGACGGAGCAGGCGATGCGCGAGGCGGCGGACGCATTGCGGCAGGCGGCCGCGCAGCTGACGCGAGACCGCGAGCGCGCCGGCAACAGTGCCTCGGCGACCGGCGTGGCCGAGATGCTGCGGCAGATGCAGGAGCTCGCGCGTCAGCAGGGCGGACTGAACGCGCAGATGCAGAGCATCATGCCGCAGATGCAGCAGCCGTCGGGGCAGCAGGGCGAGGCCGAGGCGGCGCGGGCGCAGGCGCGGCAGATGGCGCGCTCGCAGCGTGAGGTCGCGCGGCAGCTTGATGAGATCAGTGATGCCGACCCGACGGGGCGTGCGCAGGAACTGGCGCGCGAGGCGCGGGTGCTGGCGGCGGCGCTGGATCAAGGGGCGTTCGATCCCTCGACGAAGGCGCGGCAGGAGCAGCTGCTGCGGCGCATGCTCGATGCGGGACGGTCGTTGGAGAACGACCAGCGCGATGAGTCGTCGCGCCGTGAGGCGCGGGCGGCACGCACGACGGAGCGCGTGCGCGCGGATGGTCCGAGCAGCGGCGCGGCGGCGGAGCGCTATCGGGTACCGACGTGGGAGGAGCTGCGGGGGCTGAGCCCGGACGATCGGCGCATCGTGATCGAGTATTTCCGCCGCCTGAATGCGGAGGGGCGGCCGTGAGGCGGTTCGGTGCTTGCTGCGCGCGAGGACTCGCCTGCGCGTCGACCTCTGTCGCGGTAGCGGCCGTCGTGCTCGCGTCCAGCGCGATGGGGCAGGCACTCTCCGCGCAGTCGCGCCCGCTGGGGAATCCGACCGCACCGCTGATTGCCCGCGCGCTCGATCACGAGAACGGCGGCCGCTACGACCTGGCGCGTGACGCCTGGCTCGAGGTGCTGCGTGCGGGCGGGGCGATTCCTGCCGTGCTTGGCCTAGAGCGCGTCTACACCATGACCGGCGACGAAGACTTGCTCTTGCCGCTGCTCGACTCGCTGGTGCCGCTCACGCCGACCGACCCGCAGCTCCGTGGTGCGCAGTTGCGCGTGCTCGTAATCACGGGGCGCGATGCCGCCGCGGACTCGGCGTTCCGGCAATGGCGGGACCTGCGGCCGCGCGAGGTCGCGCCGTATCGCGATTACGCGCGCATCCTGCTCTACAATGCGCGGCCGCAGTCTGCGGACTCCGTGCTCGCCGAAGCCGCCACGGCCCTTGGTGGAACGCGCGAGTTGCTGCTCGAAGTCGCGCAGCTGCGCGCGGCGTTGGGGCGCTGGGGCGAGGCGGCGGTCGCGTGGCGAGAGACCATGCGCGACCAGGCCTACTACGAAGCCGGCGCGGTGTTCTCGCTGTCGCAGGCGCCGCCGGAGTCGCGCGACGCGGTGCGTGAGGGACTGCGCGCCGCGCAGCCTCCGATGGGTGCGTACCAAACGCTGAGTCAGCTCGAACTCGGCTGGGGCGCGCCGCTGGCGGGCTGGCAGGTGATCAAGGACCTGCCGGTCTCCGACACGGTGGTCTATGTGTGGGGACAGTTCTCCGAGGAAGCCGAGCGTGCGCAGGCCTGGTCGGCTGCGCGCGATGCGCTGGTGGCGATTCACGCGGCGCGACGCAGCCGTGGCCTGCAGGACCGTGCCGTGGCCGAGCGCGGGGCGAATGCGGCGCTCAAGGCGAACGATCCGGAGACGGCGCTGCGACTGGCGCGTGCGGCGCGCGGGCCGAATGAAGCGCCGAAGGCGGAGTTGATCGGCATCGAGCTCGAGGCCTTGGCTCGCCTGGGGCGTGCCGCCGAGGCGGAACAGGTGCTTGCCGACGCGGCGCCGCAGTTGGGTGGGCAGGCACGTGGATTCGCGCGCAGCATCGCTTGGGCTTGGATTCGCGCCGGCGATGTGCTGCGCGCGCGCGCCGTGCTGGCGGACGGACCGCTGGATGCCGACGACGCGGTGAGCGGCTGGTTGGCGCTGTACGACGGTGACCTGGTGACGGCGCGCCGTGCGCTGCGCTACGGCGATGTCGCCGCGACCGATGCCGTGGCTGCGCTGTCGCTGCTGTCGCGGACGCGTGCGGAGCGTTCGCCAACGGTGGGTGCGGCGTTCCTTGCCCTCGCGCGGCAGGATTCGACGGCGGCCGTGGCCGCCTTGCTCCGCGCCGCCGAAGAACTCAGCGATGCCGCGCCGCTCTTGGTGACGATGGCGGCGCGGGTGGAGATGGCGCGCCGCGCCGATGTGCGGGCGATCCCGCTGTGGACGCGCGTGGCGACGGGCTATGCGCAGTCGCCGGAGGCGGCAGAGGCGCGGCTTGAGTGGGGTCGCGCGCTCAAGCGTCGTGGCGATGCGCGCGGCGCACGTGAACAATTCGAGACCATGATCATCGAGTATCCGGGATCCGCCTTGGTGCCGCAGGCGCGACGCGAGTTGGATGCCTTGCCGCCGACGCGGGCGGACGAGTGTGCCGAGTGAGCCAGACGTCGCGCCGCTGGCCTGCTGCACTGCGCGGGATTGCGTCCGTCGCCACCGCGCTGCTGCTCAGCGCCTCTGCGCTGCGCGCCCAGCACTTGCTCGTCCCGATGGACGATGCGCAGTCGAATCATCTCAAGGCCTATGGCCTCACGTTCGGCGCGCTGACGGACGGCGTCCGCAGCGAATGGCTGCTCAACTTCCGCGGCGGCAGCTTCCTGCTGCCGGACATCCCGGCGCTGCGTCGCGCGGCCCTGCTGTCGGGGGTCACCGCCGAGCCGATCGATGACGCGCGGCTCACGGACATCCGCCGGCAGATCGCCGATGGCAACATGGATGCGGTGCCGCTCGACAAGGCGCCGCGCATCGCCGTGTACACGCCGCCGCAGTCGATGCCCTGGGACGATGCCGTCACCCTGGCGCTGACCTACGCGGGCATTCCGTACACCAACATCTTCGACGACGAAGTGTTGAGCACGGATCTCTCGCAGTTCGATTGGATCCACCTGCATCACGAGGACTTCACGGGGCAGCAGCACAAGCTGTACCTCGGCTTCCGCGATGCGCCCTGGTTCCAACAAGCGCGGGATCGCGACCTGCAGATGGCCCGCAAGCACAACCTGCCCGATGTACCGACGTTGAAGAAGACGGTCGCGGATCGCCTGCGGGGATTCGTGGATCGCGGCGGGTTCCTCTTCGCGATGTGCGGTGCCACGGAGACGATCGAGCTCGCGATTGCCGCGTTCAACGTGGACATCGCCGGCGGCAGCACGGACGGCACCCCGATGGACGCCGACGCCGATGCGAAGATGGATTGGGACCGCACCTTCGCGACGGAGAACGCCCGGCTCGAGTTCGGGGCAGGCGTCAACGCGATGAGCGACATCGATGGGCATCAAGTGAACGTCCCCTCGCGCCGCCAGCCCCTGGGCACCTTCACGCTCTTCGGCTTCTCGGCGAAGTTCGATCCGGTCGCGACCATGCTGGTGCAGAACCACCGCAACGTGCTGCGCGACTACTACGGCGTGACCACGTCGTTCACGCGGCGCACGCTGAAGCCAGGCGTGACGGTGCTCGCGCACGAGGAAGGCGCGCCATGGGTGAAGTACATCCACGGCGGCTACGGGCGCGGGTCGTTCACCTACCTCGGCGGGCATGATCCCGAGGATCCGCAGCACGCAATCGGGGCGCCGCCGACGGACCTGGCGCTGCATCCGAACTCCCCTGGCTATCGCTTGATCCTCAACAACGTGCTGTTCCCGGCCGCGCGGAAGCGGCCGCTGAAGACGTGACGGGCGAGCCCGGGCGTCTGACGCCCGGTGCGGCCGCGGCCATCCGCTCTGCCATCCGCCTCGCGGGCGGTCGCGAGGTGTGCTTCGTCGGCACGATCAACGAAAGCGGCGTCGTGCAGACGGCGCGCGTCGCGGCGCGCGGCGATATCTCGAGCGTGCTCGCACTGCCGGGTTTCGCGAACCGCGGCGAGCTGCTCCTGCACAATCACCCGAGCGGTGTCCTCGAGCCCAGCGATGCGGATCTCGCCGTGGCAGCGAAGATGCATGACGACGGCATCGGCTTCGCCATCGTCGACAACGACGCGTCGCGGCTCTACGTGGTGGTCGAGGTGCCGCGGCCGGCCGAGCCGGTGCATCTCGAGCCGGGTGACGTAGCGGGTGCGCTGGGTCCGACTGGACCGATCGCCGCCAAGCTCGGCCGCTACGAGGACCGCCCGAGCCAGCGCGAGATGGCGCGCTTGATCGCGCAGCTCTTCCAGCGCGGTGGCGTGGGCTTGATCGAAGCGGGCACTGGCGTCGGCAAGTCGCTGGGCTATCTCGTCCCCGCGCTGCGGTGGGCGGCGGCGAGCGGTGAGCGCACGGTCGTGAGCACCAACACGATCACGCTGCAGGAGCAGCTGTACGGCAAGGACCTGCCCTTCCTCAAGGGCGCGCTGAAGGACCAGAAGGTGCGCTTCGCGCTGCTCAAGGGCTGGAAGAACTATCTCTGCTTGCTGCGGCTCGAACAGGCACGCGGGCAGGCGCAGGTGCTCTTCGAGGACGACGCCTCCGCCGAACTCGGCATGCTCGAGGATTGGGCGCAGAAGACGCAGGACGGTTCGCTGGCCGATCTGCCGGTCGAGCCGCGGCACGAAGTCTGGGACGAGGTCGCTGCCGAAGGCGATCTCTGCACGCGCTTGAAGTGCCCGCACTTCGAGCAGTGCTTCGTGTTCAAGGCGCGCCGCGCGGCGGCTCAGGCTGATGTGGTGGTGGTGAACCATCACCTGCTCATGGCGGACATCGCCGTGCGCCGCGCGAGCGGGCGCTGGGATGAAGCGGCCGTGCTGCCCGCGTACAAGCGGCTCGTGATCGACGAAGGCCATCACCTCGAAGACGCCGCGGCGGCCCACTTGGGCCAGCAGGTGTCGCGCCGCGGCTTGGAGCGCCTGTTCTCGCGCCTCGAACGTCGGGGCAAGGGCCTGCTGCCCGCGCTCGAGAAGAAGCTGGCGTCGAGCAAGGATCTCTATTCGGTGGCGAGCTTGGACCTGCTGCGCGCCCGACTCGTGCCTTCGCTGCAGACGGCGCGCGAGAAGAGTGCGGCGCTCTGCGATCTGCTCACCGAATGGCTCAAGGGCCGCAACGAAAGCATGGTGCGGCTCACGGACTCGTTCGAGGACGAATCCGTGTGGCAGGCGGGCCTCACGGTCGCCCTCGATGACCTCCTCGCCGAAGTCGAGCTGCTCGGCGATGGCTTGCGCATGGTGCGTGAGCGTCTCGAGTCGGACGAAGCAAAGGCCGAGGAACTGGCGCCGCTGCTCAACGAAGTGCGCGGCGTCACGCGGCGCCTGCAGACATCAGGCGATGCCTTGCGGGCGGCCCTGCGGCCCGGCCGCGAAGGCCAGCCACGTGTGCGTTGGCTCGAGCTGCGGGGCGGGGAACGCAACGTCGGCGCGACGGCGGTGCCGCTCGACCTCGCACCGATCCTCCGCGAGGACTTGTTCCGTCGTGTGGAGACGGCCGTGGTCACCAGCGCGACCTTGGCCGTGGGTGATGGCTTCGACTTCATCACGCGGCGCCTCGGGCTCGACGACGAGGAGCTCGAACCGATCACCGCCTCGCTGGCCTCGCCCTTCGACTATCCGCGGCAGTCGATGCTGCTGATACCCAGCGACTTCCCACCGCCGAACACCGACGGGGCGAATCACTTCAAGCGCACGATGGCGGCCGCGCAGGATCTCATCACGGCGGCCAAGGGTGGCGTGTTCGTGCTGTTCACCAGCCACCGCGACGTGCGGGAGGCGGCAACCGTCCTGCGGGCGGCCGGTGTCGAAGGACGATACCCGTTGCTGGTGCACGGGGAGGCGCCGCGCGACGAACTGCTGCGGCGCTTCCGCGAGCACGGCGACGCGGTGTTGTTGGGCACGGCGAGTTTCTGGGAAGGCGTCGACGTACCGGGACGTGCGCTGCGCGGGATGATCATCGCCAAGATCCCGTTCCGCGTGCCGACCGAGCCGATGACCGCCGCGCAGTGCGAGGCGATCGAAGCCGCCGGTGGGGATGCCTTCGCCGAGTACATGATTCCGCACGCGGCGCTGCGCTTGAAGCAGGGATTCGGGCGGCTCATCCGGACGGCGTCCGATCGCGGTGCGGTCATCATCTGCGACCCGCGGGTCGTCACGAAGGGCTATGGCCGGCGTCTCACAGAAGGGCTGCCGCCGGCCACGCGTCTGCAGGGACCCTGGGCCATGCTGCGCGACGAACTGACCGCGTTCTACGAGACACATTCCCCCAG
>PNKF01000015.1 GCA_013822285.1 Gemmatimonas sp. | reverse complement strand
AATCGGGTTCGCCGAGCCGTGCTTCACCATCTGCATCGTGAGGCCGCCGGCGAGCTGGCGGTACATCCAGATGTTGTTGTGCGTAAGCACGTCGCCCATCTGCACTTCGGGGACGATCGCGAAGCCGCTCTCGTTCACCGCGCTGACGCCGGTGTGCGTGTGCGGGTCGATCAAGCCAGGCGTGACATGCTTGCCCGTCGCGTCGATCTCCACCGCGCCTCGCGGCGCGGTGAGACGCTGGCCGACCTGCACCACCTTGCCAGCACGCACGAGCAGGTCCGCATTCTCCATGCGGCCCTGCGGACCCTGCGTCCACACGGTCGCGTTGCGCACGAGCAGCACGGCCGGCTGTTCCGGCGGCGTCGCGCGGCCGAACTCCATCGACGGACGCAGCCACGGCAGGTCAACCTGCGGAACGCGCGCCGCGACCGTGCCGCGCTCGGCGGCCGCGACCGTCTCGGTGCGCGTGCCGCGATACGCTGGGTCGGCGCCATTCGGCAGCGACATCCAGCCGAAGAACTCCTCGCCGCGCACCGAACCGGTGAGCAGGATGGTGCCCTGGTAGCCGAGCGCTTCACCGTTGAAGGTCGCTTCGACGCGGCCGGTCTCGGTGATCACGCGTGCCGACGCCAGATTCACCGGGCGGCGGTTCGCGACTTCGATCGTGCCACGGATGCGGTTGATCGGGCCTTCGAGGCGCAGCGTCGCCGCGAAGCCGGCGGCGTCGTCGGTGGTGATGGTCCAGGTGCCGCGCGGATCGATCTGCGGCGGGCGCGTCACGCCGTAGCGCGTGCCCTGCACCCACACGTCGCGCACGCTCGACTCTTCCTTGAAGAGATCGCCGTCCGTCACGACGAGGTTCGCCACCTTGCCTGCGGCGATCGTGCCGTGCGTACGCTCGATGCCGAGCCAGGCGGCCGGGACCGTTGTGAGCGCGGCCAACGCCTTGTCAGGCGCGAGACCACGCGAGACCGCGATGCGAAGGTTCGGCAGGAACTGGTTCAGCGACGAGAGCCCGTCCGTCGTGATCGCGAAGGGCACGTTGGCCGCAGCGAGCTGCGCGGCGTTCGTCGGCGCGAGGTACCAGTGCCGCAGCTGGCCGAGCGACACGTTCAGCGCGGCCTCCGGGCTGCCGACCTCCGGCGCGTCCGGGAAGTTGAGCGGGATGATCAAGGGCTGCGTGCGACCACGCAGCACGTCGATCAAGCGATACTCCTCGCCGCTGCCACGGTACCAAGGCGTGAGCTTGAACTCCGTCGCAATCGCGTAGGACCGGAGGTACTCCTCTTCGCTCGACGTCTGGAAGAGCACCGGCTGGCGACCCTGCACGGCGTTGCCGAGTGCGGCGAGCGCCTCGCTGGTTTCCGGCGGCAGGATCGAGCGACCGCTGCGCTCGTAGGCCGCCCAGGCGCGGATGTACCACTCCGCATCCATCAACGTCTGCTTCATGAGCGCGGTCACGCCCATGGCGGAGTTCGGGTAGCCGCCCCCGAGCTGGAAGGAGCGATTGAAACCGACGGCCTGCACGAGGTCCGGGCGCAGCACGCGCTCACGAACGCCGGCGTCGCTGAGGTTCACCACCGAGCCCTTGCCGCGGAAGATGCCCTGCTTGGGCACCACGAGCGCGGTGCCGAAGCCCAGCGAACGCAGGCTGCGGCGGCGCGTGCTGTCGTCGCGGAAGGTGGCGGCGGAGCTGTACCAAGCGCGCACCTGCGGATTCCAGTGCGTCGGGCCGACGTCGCCACCCTCCGGCACTTCGCCGACGCCGAGGTCCGCGTGGGCATCGATGAAGCCCGGGTACACGGTCTGGCCCTTCAGGTCCCACACACGGGCGCCGGCCGGTGCGGCCTGATTGGCGGCGACCGAGACGATGAGTCCGTTGCGGATCACGATGGTCGCGTTCTCGACGACCTGTCCCGGGGCGGTGACCACGCGTGCCCCGACCAGCGCGTGGAAGCCGGAGCCGTTGTCGCGCAGCGCCGTCACCGGCTCTGTGCGGGACGTCTGTTGGGCTTGGAGTGCGGTGGCCACGAGCAGGCCCAGCCCCAAGAGGGAGCGAATCACTTTCACGTCGAACTCCGATGTGACCGTCGCAGCGGGACGGTCGGGAAAGGTGAACACTGCCGAACTGCAACGCCTGCGCCACCGGCCGAAAATCGCCGGGCGGACGCGCCGATAGACTACGCGGCGGGGGACCATGGGTGTTGAAGGTCCGGCGCCCGACCTATCATATACGCCCATGCCGACGCGATCCGCGAGTACCCGTCGAGATTTTCTCCGTTGGACGGCGTCGCTGGGCGCGAGTGCCGCGCTGGCGCCCTTCGTCGCCCAGCCGCTGCTGGCGCAGTCGCTGCGCCCGGCCGAGCTGCCGCGGCCGCGGGGGCTCGGCGGGCGCGAGCCCTGGGGCAGCCTAGAGCCTGTCGGCCGCGACGTCTGGGCCATGCTGTCGACGCCGCTCGCGGACCGCACCACCCTCTGCAACGGCGGCCTTATTGCCGGGCGCGATGGCGTCCTGATGATCGAGGCCTTCGGAGGCGACGCCGGCGCGCGCTGGATGCGGGAGCGCGCCCGTGCCCTCACGCGGCGCGAGCCCACGCAGCTGCTCCTCACGCACTACCACGCCGATCACACGGGTGGATTGACCGCCGCACGTGAAGCCGGCGCCGAGCTCTGGAGCACGGCCCGCACCCGCGATGACGTCATCTCGCGCAATCAGAACGCGCCCGTGCACCTCCTCGGCGACGCGCTGCTCGTGCCTGAGGGCGGCGAGCATGTGCTCGACCTCGGCGGCCGCCGGGTGCGCATGATCGCGCTGGAGGGCCACACCGCGTCCGATCTGGTGGCATTCGTCGAGGATGACGGCGTCGTGTTCGCCGGCGACCTGATTTGGTTCGGGATGTTTCCGAACTTCGTCGATGCGCGCCCGTCACGGCTGACCGCGTCGGTGCGGCGGCTGCGCGCGCTGAATGCCCGCGTGTACGTGTCGGGGCATGGCGTGACGGCGAACGCAGCGGGCGTCGATGCCTTCACGGACCTGCTGGACTTGGTGGAGCGCGCTGCGCGCGATGCGCATGCCCGCGGCGTGAGCGCGGAGGCGGCAGGCGCCGCGTTCCGGATGCCGGCGGGCATGGCTGATTGGACGCTGTTCAACCCACGCTATTTTGAGCGCGCCATCGGCGCGTGGATGCGGGAGATCTCCGGCTCATGATGCATGTCTCGATGGCGCGTGCTGTCCTCTGCCGCCTCGCCACGGTCTCTGCGTTGGCGCTCACCTCTGTGGTCGGGCTCGATGCGCAGCAAACATTTCCGACGGCCTGGGACCCGGCGCTGCTGCGACGGCCCGACGTGCGAGCGGCACTCGCGCACGTCGAGCAGGGCATGCCGCGGCAGGTGGAAGAGTGGATCCACATCGCGCAGATGCCGGGCCAGCCGGGCTTCGAGCAACAGCGCGGCGCGTATGTGCAGGCCGAGATGGAGAAGGCCGGGCTCCGCGTCCGCGTGGATTCCATGGGCAACGTGACCGGCGTGCGGGCCGGTACGGGTGGCGGCCCGACGATCGTGTTTGCCGCGCATATGGACATCGTGTTCGAGAAGGAGACCGATACGCGCGTGCGCCGCGACGGCGACACGCTCCGCGCGCCGGGGGTGTTCGACAACAGCGCGTCCGTGGCGAACATGTTGTCGACCATCCGTGCACTCAACGCCGCACGCGTCGTGACGAAGGGCGACCTCGTGTTCGTGGGCACGGTGCAAGAGGAAGTCGGCCTGCGCGGGATGGCGTACTGGCTGGCCAACAATCCGCGCCCTGACTTGCTCATCGCGATGGACGGCGGGCTCGGGCCGATCAACTACGGGGCGCTCGGCATCTACTGGACGCGCTATCGCTATAAGGCCGCAGGGGCGCACACTCTGCGCTCCCGCGGCGAGCCGACGCCGGTACGCGCTCTGGCCGATGCCATCCAGCGCATCTATGCGCTGCAACCGCCTGCGCTGCCCAACGGTGCCGTGATCAACGTGGGCCAAGTACACGGCGGCGAGATCTTCAACGGCATCCCGCAGGACCTATTCTTCACGGTAGACCTGCGCTCGAGTGACCCGGCCCTGCTCGATTCCCTCGACCGCCAGATCACGCGCATCGCGCAGGAGGCGGCCGCGCGCGAGCGCGTCGAGCTCGTCGTCGAAGTCGAGCAGAAGAACGGCGCCGGCGGCACCGAGGCGATGCTGGCGAACGCGCGTCGGCACCCACTCGTGCAGACGGCCATCGACATCCAGCGCCACCTCGGGGTGCGCGTCGGCATGCCTGGAGCCTCGGAAGCGCTCGCGACGGGGAGCACCGACGCGAACGTGGGTGTCGTGATGGGCATTCCGAGCATCGCGATCGGGCGTTCGTACGGCGGTGAGAACCACACGCTTACCGAGTGGGCGCATTGGCCGAGCGCGCTCGAGGGGACGAAGCTCACGCTGCTGCTCGCGCTGACCTTCGGCGACGGCATTCGTGCGGTGCCGCCGCGCATGGTGCCCTAACCGCGTCCAGGGTTTTTTCGCGCGCCCTGCGCGTGATTACTTCTGGATAGCGCGCAGGTAACGCGCCGCGACGAGTTCAAGCCGATCGTCGCCAGCGCGTTCCGCTTCGTCCCGGATCGCGGTCACCTCGGCCACAAATCTCGCATCGCCCCACGAGAGGCCCGTCGCGAGTTCGAAGTCGGCAATCTCCGAGACACGCGCCGCTTCGAGCATCATCCGCGCGACGCGCGTCCCGAAGTCGGGCGCGTCACTTGGCGGAAGCTCGTAGCGGCCGGTCCGCCGGGGTGGTTCGTGGTCCTCGTTGACGAAGGCGCGGGACATGCCTGTAGCTTAGCGGAGCGATGGGCTGCGAGATGTCTTGTGCCCTAGGCCTCCGGAACCCCTTTCGGGGTGGGGTGTAGCCGGATGGAACCCACCCCCGAAGGAGAGTGCGATGCTGCGTCGAACCGGGACGGCTGCCCTGCTCATGCTGCTCGGCCTCGGGTCGGGCGAGCTCCAGGCCCAGGCGCGCATCGACGGCGTCTTGATCGACTCCACGCGCAGCCTCGCGCCGCTCGCAAACGCCGAAGTCGTGCTGATGGCCGACGGCCGCCGCGCGACGACGGACGGTCGCGGGCGATTCACGTTCAGTGACGTGCCGGCCGGGGTGCAGCGTGTGGCGTACGCGGCGCTCTGGATGGACTCCGTCGGCGTGCCCGTCGTCGTCCGAGAGGTCGCCGTGCCAGCGAATGGTCGCGTGCGTGTCGCGCTCTCGACGACGGCGCGGAGCACGCTCGAACGGCAAGCCTGCGGTACGAGCCTCGAACCTGACATCGGACTGCTCGTGGGCGAGGTCCGCGATGCCCTCGGGGGCCTGCCGGCAGCCGCTGTCGTGGTCGAAGCGCGGTGGACGGAACGGCGCCTCGGCCGTGGCCTGAACGAAGTGCACGCTGTCGCCACGGTCGACACGACTGACGACAGCGGACGATACGCCCTCTGCGGCGTTCCGCCGAATGTCGGCGTCACCGTGTCGGCGTCGCATCCGGATGGCCGCGTGGTGAGCCCGCTGCTCGTCACGATGGATTCCCACCTCGGCGCGCTGGACCTCGCCGTCGGAGGGGCTGAGCGCACGATGATCGTGAGTGGTCGCGTGACCGGTCCAACCGGGACGCCGCTGCCTCGCGCGAACGTCGCGACCTCGTGGGACACCGCGCAGCCGCTCGTGACCGACTCCACTGGTCGCTTCCGGTTCCAGGTGCCGGCGCGCAGCGGACAGGTGTATGTCCGCACGCTCGGCTACCAGCCGCTGACGGCCTCCTTCATGCCCGTGAGCGACGAGGTCTCGGTCGGTGATCTTCGCCTGCAGCCGGTCGGGGCCGTGCTCGACACGCGCATCATCACCGCACGGCCACGCACGAAGGAAGAGGCCGAGTTCCAGTGGCGCCGGTCGCTGGGCATGGGATCGTTCCTCGACAGCACGGAGATGGCGCGCTGGCCCCGCATCAGCGCGACGACCGTCGCCGCGCACAGCAGGGGATGGGTGCGCGCGATTCCCGTGAGCCAGGGCGGTGATCGACCGGCGCTGCCGTTCCCGGCCCTGATGGTGCGCGGGGCGAGAGGGTACTGCATGCCGCCGGTCTGGGTGGATGGAGATCCGTGGGGCAACCTCGACGTCTTCGATCAGTACTCGCTGCTGTCTCGGGCGATTCGCCTCGAACTGTATCGCGCGCCGTTCATTCCCATAGAGTTCAACGACAACAACGACTGCGGGGCCCTGGTCGTCTGGACGCGGTAGCTCCAGCGGTTCGCGGTGGCGCATTAGCTTCCAGCCATGGTCAGCATCCTCGACATCATCGGCCCCGTCATGGTCGGGCCGAGTTCCAGCCACACCGCGGGCGCCTGCCGCCTCGGTCTCGTCGCCCGCGACCTCGTCGCCGGCACGCCGACCAAGGCGCTCATCGAACTCCACGGCTCATTCGCCCGCACCGGCGAAGGCCACGGTACCGACAAGGCCATCGTCGGCGGCCTCCTGGGCTTCCGCCCTGACGACGAACGCTTGCGCGACGCGCTCGTCATCATGGAGAAGGAAGGTCTCGATTGGCGCTTCGAGAAGACCACGCTTGGCGACGAACCCGAGGTGCACCCGAACACGGTGCGCATCACGGTGACGCGCGAGCATCGGCACCACGTGATGATCGGCGCCTCGCTCGGCGCGGGCCGCATCAAGGTCTCGCAGATCGACGGCTATCCGGTCGAAGTCGACGGTTCGCACCACACCATCGTCATGGTGGCCGAGGATATCAAAGGCAGCATCGCTCGCATCTCCGGCATCCTGAGCGACAATGACGTGAACATCGCCACGCTGCGGCTCACGCGGAAACATCGCGGCGGCGATGCGTTCATGGTGATCGAAGTCGACGACCGTCCCGACGATGCCGTTGGCGCCGCGCTCAAGGCGCTGCCTTGGGTGAAGTGGACGCACCGTATCGATAAGGTGGGTGGCTGATGTACACCTCACTTGCCGAGGCCATTGCCGACGCCGAGGCGCAGCAGAAGTCGCTGGCGCAGTGCGCGCTGGAGATCGAGGCGCGCGACCAAGGCCGCAGCGTCGACGACATCCGCGCCGCCTTGCATCGCGCGCTCGAAGTCATGCGGCACGCGATCGAGCAGGGCTTGACGGGCGATCTGCGCTCGACGAGCGGACTCGTCGGTGGCGATGCGGCGAAGCTGAAGCACGGGCCGGCGGGCCCGCTCGCGGGCACGGTGTTCCGTGAAGTGCTCATGCGTGCGCTCGCCGTTCAGGAAGTGAACGCGGCGATGGGCGTGATCGTCGCGGCGCCGACCGCCGGTGGCGCGGGTGTGTTGCCGGGCGTGCTGCTCGGCCTCTCGACGAAGCACAAGCTCAGCGACGAGCAGCTCGTGGACGCATTGGCCACCGCGGGCCTCATTGGCGCCGTCGTCGCGCACCGTGCGTCGCTGAGCGGCGCCGAGGGCGGCTGTCAGGCGGAGACGGGTGCTGCCGCCGGCATGGCCGCTGGCGCCGCGACGCAGATGCTCGGCGGATCCCCGAAGCAGGTGGGATTCGCCGTCGCACTCGCCCAGCAGGGCACGCTCGGCCTCGTCTGCGATCCGCTTGGCGGGTTGGTCGAGCTGCCCTGCGTGTTCCGTAATGCCACCGGCGCCGCCATCGCCATGGCGGCCATCGAGATGGCGCTCGCCGGCATCGAGTTCGCGATTCCCGCCGACGAAGTGATCGATACGATGGGCGAGATCGGCCGCGAGATGGATGTGCGCTATCGCGAAACGGCCGGTGGTGGGCTTGCTGCCACACCGACCGGCCGTCGACTCGCCAAGGAACGGCTGACGCAGATCAAGCGCGCGTAGCGGGCGCCTTAGGCGCTCGGCATCACGGCCATGCACTCGATTTCGACGAGTGCACCAGGCACGACCAGCGCCTTCACCACCACGGTGGACCGCGCCGGCGGGTTGCTCGGCCAGAACTCGCTATAGGCGGCGTTCATCGCCTGGAAGTCCGCGGCCTCGACGAGAAACACCGTGCACCGCACGGCGTTTTCCATCGTGGTGCCGGCTTGCTCGAGCACGCGCTTGGTGTTCTCCAGCGCCGCGCGCGTCTGCGCGCCTACCGAGTTGTCTGCTTCGTTGCGGCGCATGCCGAGCTGGCCCGAGGCGTACACCATGTGGCCGACGCGGATGGCCGGCGTCAGCGTGCGCGACGGCGTGCCGATGGGTTCACGGGCGGGGGCGGACTGCGCTCCAAGGGGCAGCGCGATGGCCGCGGCGAGGAGGGCGACGGCGAGCGAGCGGATCATCTCATCTCCGGGTGACTGAGGGCGGGGCAAACTGCAGGATGGTGGCGGCGAGCGCGGCGTCATCATCGGCCAACGGCGCGATGGCGACCACGCCGTTCTGCTTCATCAGGTACGCGACGATGTCGACGTAGGCGCGACGCGGCAGCGATCCGGGTTCTGATTCTGGCATCGTGCGCGCGATCTGTTCAAAGAGATCGAATGCGGTGCGGCCGCCCCACTTGGCCTTGAAGTCCGCCGATGCGATCTCGTCCACCGCGTGGCATTCCTCGCAGCTGGCCGCGAACCAGCGACGTCCCAGCTCGGCTTGCGAGTCGGAATGTGCGGAGGGCACGGCCGTCTCGGCCGGGCGCGTTGCAGCAGACGACGTCGGTATAGCACTACCGGCGCCGGCGACGCCCGCGACGGCGGATATCGCGACCATCACGGCGAGAGGAATCAATCGACGCATCGCGGGAAGCTGACGCCGCGCGTCGCGAGCGGCAAGGCTTTGCCTCGCGGCAACGGCCATTGCCGCGCGCACGATTGCGCATCGTCGCTCGCGCGGGCATCTTCGCCCCGTCCCAAGCCCCCGACCGCATGACGGATTCGCCCGACTCCCCGACGCTTTCCGCCGCCGAACTCCAACGGCGCGATTTCCTCCGCCTCGCCGGACTCGGTGCGGGCGCGCTCATCTCCGGCGTTGCCGTGTCGGAACTTGGCGCGCAGCGACCCGCGTCCGCGCCCAGTCGCGCCGCGACCGCGAGTCGTCGCAGCACACGCATCGTCGTCGTCGGTGCTGGCGTCTGGGGCACGAGCACCGCGCTCGAGCTCGCACGTCGCGGTGCGTCCGTCACGCTCGTGGATCAGTACGGCCCGGGAAACTCCCGCTCGACGAGCGGCGACGAAACGCGCGGCATTCGCTCCTCCTATGGCGATCGTGCGGGTGCCACCGGCGAACTCTGGACGCGCTGGGCTCGCGAAGCGATTCTGCGATGGAAAGCCTTCGACGCCGAGCACGGCCCGCGCTTCGGCACGCGCTTCTTCTACGAGACCGGCGACATCATCCTGCGTGAACGCGCCGAGCCCTTCACGACGCGCACGGCCGAGCTATGGACGCAGCTCGGAGTGAAGTTCGACCGCCTTTCGCCGGATGACGTGCGCCGCCGCTGGCCGATGATTGCCGCGGATCGCTACGCCGAGATCCTCTACGAGCCGGATGCCGGCGTGGCGCGGGCCCGCGCCTCGGTGCATGCCTTGGTCGCGCTCGCCCGTGACGCGGGTGTCGACTTCCGACTCTCGCGGGCGACGCCTGGCGCCATCGTCGGCGGCAAGATGCAGGAGCTGCGGCTCGAAGACGGCTCGACGCTGGCTGCCGATGCCTTCGTGTTCGCCTGCGGACCCTGGTTGCGGAAGGTGTTCCCGGACTTGCTCGAGAATCGTATGCGCCTGCCGCTCGGTCACGTCTGCTATTTCGGGACGCCGATCGGCGACACGCGCTTCTTCGCACCGAACATTCCGAGTTGGAACGTGCCCGGCGTGACCGGCTGGGGGGCGCTGCCGGTGGATGCGCGAGGCTTCCGCGTGCGCGGAGCGTTCGCCGCGCCGCGCCCGCAGCCGGCGGCGGCTGCTGATGCGGCTCCTCCGCCATCGCCCGCCGCGCCCGATCCGCGCTTGCAGGATCCCGACCTCAGTCCGCGCTGGTCGAGCGAAGACCGCATCGAAGGCTCGCGTCGCGTCCTGCAGCAGGTCTTTCCGGCCTTGGCCGAGATGCCATTGCTCGAGACGCGCAGCTGTCACTACGAGAGCAGTTCGAACCGCAACTTCATCGTCGATCGTTTGCCCGGTGCGGACAACGCCTGGGTCACCGGCGCGGGGCAAGCTGAGGGATTCAAGTTCGCACCGCTGCTCGGCGAGTTCGGTGCCAAGCGCGTGCTCGGTGAAGCCACGGACGCCACGCTCAACGAGGCCTTTGCCTTTCCCACGCAGGACTTCGGCGGCGCAGTCCGCGGAGATGACGACGAATGAAGCGCTTCATGTGCGCGCTGTTGGCGCTGACCGCGACCGCGACGACGGTCGCCGCACAGGCGTCGCTGGCGCCGGTGAACGACCGTCCGAATCCCTACGCGACGCAGGAAGGCTGGGCCAAGATGCCAGCTGGTCGCAGCTGGGGCGCGACGAGTGCGGTGGCGATCGACCGCGATGGCGTGAGCGTGTGGGTGGGCGAGCGCTGCGGCGCGAACGACTGCTCCACCTCCGACCTCGATCCGATCCTCAAGTTCGACCCCAACGGCAATCTCGTGAAGTCGTTCGGCAAGGGATTGATTGCCTGGCCGCACGGCATGACCGTGGATCACGACGGCAACGTCTGGGTCACCGACGCGCGCGACAACCTTGCGGCCCTGCGCACGGCGGCCGGCGAAGGCGGGCGCATCGACTCCACGCGCCTGTACGGCCATCAGGTCTTCAAGTTCTCGCCGGACGGCGTGCTCTTGATGACGCTGGGCTCGCGTGGCGGTGGCCGCGAGCCGGGCTACTTCTATCAACCGAATGCCGTGCTCATCGCGCCCAACGGCGATATCTGGGTGGCCGAGGGGCACTCGTCGCGGCCGGGTTCGAATGCGCGTCTGCTCAAGTTCGATCGCAGCGGTCGCCTGCTGCTCACGCTTGGTTCCACTGTCGGCAACGCCCCGGACCGCTTCGACCAGCCGCATGCGCTGGCGATGGACTCGCAGGGTCGGCTGTTCGTCGGTGATCGCACCAACAACCGCATTCTCGTGATGGACCAACAGGGTCGCACGCTCGACACCTGGTATCAGTTCTCGCGGGCCAGCGGCATCTTCATCGATGCCAACGACGTGATCTACGTGGCGGATTCCGAGTCAGGCTCGATCGCGCCCGAGCGCCCGGAGTGGAAGCGTGGCATTCGCATCGGCAATGCGCGCACGGGCGAAGTCACGGCATTCATTCCGGATCCTGTGGAGTCGACGCGCAATACCTCTGCGGCCGAGGGCGTGGCGGTCGATCGCAACGGCGTGATCTACGGCGCCGAAGTTGGGCCGCGCGCGCTCAAGCGATACGTGCGGCGCTAGTCCGGCAGTCGCATGGCGACGAGTGAGGTCGTACGCCCCGCGCCCGTCGCGAAGACGATGTACTGCTTGCCGCGATGCATGAAGGTCATCGGCACGGCCGTCGTGCGCGAGGGAATCTCCACGGCACCGACCTCGCGGCCCGTGGCCTTGTCCACGGCGAAAAGCCGCGGCGGCGCGTTCGGCACGCCGCCGGAGCGACCCGTGCCGTAGATGACGAGTGACTTCGTGACGATCACTTGCGCCTGACCGCCCGCCGGACGCGGCGGCAGGGTCACGCCCTGGAACAACGGATCGTTGCTGGTGACGGGAATCATGCCGCCGTTGGGAATCCACCAGCGCTTGTCGCCGCTGTTCATGTCGTAGGCGGTGATGCCGCCGAGTTCCTTCGGCTTCAAGATCGACACGCCATGCAGCATGGACGCGTTCGCACGACCCGCGAATCCACCACCCCGCGATTCCGGCGCCACGTAGCCGGGCGGCGGCGGCAGGGCACCGATCAGCCCGCAGTTGTCGCGCGGTGAGCTGTAGCGGAACTCCGAGCAGGGGTCCTTCTGCAGCGACATCGTCGAGAGGCCGCTCAGCGCCGCCACGTACATCATTCCCGTTTCGAGGTCGACGGCGGCACCGCCGTCGATGTTCACGCCGCCGGACGCACCAGGGGCGTACCACGCGCAGCGCAGGCCGCCGTCACTCGTACCGTCAGCGAGCACGGCGGGGATGTAGTACGGCCCCATGCGGCACTTCCGTGCCATCGCCAACGCCGAGTCGCGGATCGCCGGCGTGTAGTCGATGAGATCTTCTTCCTCGAGGCCTTGCTGCGCGTACGGCGCAGGCCGCGTCGGGATCGGCTGCGTCGGCGCACTGCGCTCGCCGGGCACGTTGCTCTGCGGCACCGGACGTTCCTCGATTGGCCAGATGGGTTCGCCCGTCGCGCGGTCGAACACGTAGAGCCAGCCCTGCTTCGTCGGTTGCGAGATCATCTGCCGACGCCGCCCGTTCACCGTCGCATCGAAGATGTTCGGGGCGACGGGATTGTCGTAGTCCCAGATGTCGTGGTGCACCATCTGGAAATGCCACCGGCGCTGGCCCGTCTTGGCGTCGATCGCCACCAACGAGTTGCCGTACAGGTTGTTGCCCGGACGATGGCCGCCGTACTCGTCCATCAGCGGCATGCCGACGGGGATGTACACGAGGTTGAGCGCCGGATCCGCCGAGTAGGTGGCCCAGGCGTCATTCTTGCCGACGCCTTCGTCGCCGATCTTCGACCCACGCTCCCAGGTCTCCGCACCGAACTCGCCGGGCTGCGGGACCAGGTTGAACTTCCAGAGCTGGCGGCCCGTGCGGATGTCATAGCCACGGATGAAGCCCGGCAGGTTGCGGACGCGGATCGGGTAGTAGCCGTGGATGCTGGAGTTGCCGACGACGATGACGTCGTTGACCATGATGGCCGGCGAACTGTTCGCGATCTGGCCGTGCACGGGATCGATGCCGACGCTGCCGTCGGCGCCGGTGCGCGTGACCGGGTTCCACCCTTCGCCGGGCCGTGCGCGACGCAGCGGCGCGGCATCCGAAATCACCAGCGAGCCGGTGTCGTCCACGGCGAGTGGCACGAGCGGGAATCCGAGCCCAGCCTGCAGGTCCACGACGCCATTCACCCCGAAGTTCGGATCGGGAATGCCCGTGCGCGCGTCCAGCGACACCATGTGGTAGCCCGGCGTCACGAGGATGATCCGCTCGATCGTGCCGTCGGTCCAATAGGTGAGCCCGCGGCCCGCGAACTGGCGCGGTGCCTTCTGCCAGCGGATGCCTTCTTCCAGTCGGTACGACCACAGCGTCTCGCCCGTCTCGGGATCGATCGCTGCGGCGATGCGGCGCGTCGTCGCGACGGTGAACAGCCGGCCGTTCGCGTAGAGTGGCGTCGTGCGGTAGTACTCGTCCGCGCCGAACGGCGCCGCGCTCCACTCCCAGGCTTGCTCGAGACGATTGAAGTTCTGCGCGTTGATCTGGTCCAGCGGTGAATAGCGTGAGCTCCACGCGTCGGCGCCCCACACGCGCCACTCGCCGGCCACGTTGCCGCGGGCGTCCGGCAGCGCCACGCGCCCCGTGCCGCCCGGAGCGGTGGTCGGGCGCACATGCTGCGCGTCTGCGGCGTGGAGCGCGAGCGCGCCGATCAACGTGGCGCGGATAACCTGGTGCAGGACGACGGACTTCACGGACGACTCCCGGCTGGGGGCGGGTGCGGCGTCAGCGGGTGTCGGGATGTGGCACCGGCGCTGACGGGACGGAATCGATGCGGATACGATGCAGCGCGGCGGAGTCCGCCGCGAGGGGGCTCTGCCCCGCCGGCATCCCGTTGATGCGCATGAGATACGCCACCAGCGCTGCGTACTCATCGTCGCTCATCGTGCCGGGATCGGTCTTCGGCATCTCGCGCCGCAAGTAGCCGAAGAGCTCCCCGAGCGAGCGGCCGAACCATCTGCCGCGGAAGTCATTGCCCGCGTGCTGCGTGGGCGCGTGGCAGTTCTGGCAGGCGAGCGCAAAGATGTCGCGGCCTTGGTCGGCTTGGCGGCGCGTGTACACGCCGTCGGCCGTGGTGGGATCGTCGAACGCGGCTGCGGCGCCCATCAGGCCCGCACACGCAATGATCAGGAGGACTCGCATCGACTAGTTACGGAGCAGACGATCATAGAGCTGACGCAGGCCCAACGCGGCGGCGATCGCGATGCAGGCCACGAGCGCTGCGCGCAATATCGCGAGCAGCAACAGGCCGTCAAAACTTGGCCAGGCAAGGGCGACGTCGTGCGCCGCGAAGTCCGCGATGCGCTCGGCCGTCCAGTGATACGCGCTGTGGGCCACAAAGGCAGAGCCCACCCACACGATCAGATGCTGGCGCTGCTCCGGGAGCTGGCGGCGCAACGCCGTCAACGCGAGCAATGCCGCCGCGACGACTGCGAGTTGTCCGGCCTCGACACCCAGGTTGAACGCCGCCAAGGCCACGAAGAGGTCGCCGCCCGCGAACTGCAGCTGCTCACGCAGCGCGAAGGAAAAACCGAAACCGTGGATGAGCCCGAATGCGAATGCCGTGCGCCAGCGTGCTTCGAGCCGCGCCGCGGGCAACAGCACGTTCTCCACCGCCAACCACAGGATCGATACGGCAATTGCCGCCTCGATCAGCGGCGGGAACCACAACGCCGTCGGCAACACTCCGAGTGCCGCAGCGCCAAGCGTGATCGAGTGCGCCACCGTGAACGCGGTCACGATCGCGACCAGCGGCCGCCAGCGACGCAGGGGCAGCACGAGGCAGAACACGAACAGCAGATGGTCGATGCCGCCGAGGATGTGCCGGAATCCTTCGGCGAGGAATCGCCACAGGTTCTCCCACCAACGTGGGTCGAGCGGGATGCTGCCGGGATCGCCGACGTACGACAGGCTGCGGACTTCGCCGTCCTGATCGACGAGGTGGAGCACGCTGTAGGTGCGCACCCCGAGCCGTGCCAAGCGCAGGTCGAGCGACAGCGCCGCGTCGGCGTCGGGCACGGTGAACACCAGCGCGACGTCGAACTGCGCCTGTCGCCACGGGATGGACACCGAATCGCCGAGTGCCGCCGCGGCGAACGTGCTCGTCGCGCGCGCCGCATCGTCGAAGCTTCGGTCGTCCGGCAGCGCGATGCGTGCCGCCTGCACGCGCGGCGCATCGAGCGCCCTGCCATCGGCGCGCAGCACGACGAACGGCGCCAGCCAGGTCCGCGCCGCATCGTCGAGCAGCGGGCGCACGCGCTCGAGGTCAAGCGCGCCATCAGCCCGCTCAGGAAAGTCGAGGTCGCGCATGGATTCCAGCGGCACGCGCAGCAGCAGCACGAGCGCATCACCGCGCGGCAGCGCCCAGGCGCGCAGGGCGACGCGCTCGGGAATCTCGTGCGAGTCGAGCGGACGCGGCGCGCCCAACAGCGCGAGCGCGCTGAGCAGCGCGACGATCAAGCGGCGTGGCTGGTGCATCATCGCTGGGAGATATAGCATTTGGCGCAGGCGGCCACAGCCCGTGTCCGCCAACTCAGCCGGGATCCAGCATGACTCTGCGATCGAAGTCCGCGGTAGCCCTCGTCCTCGGGCTCGCCATCGTCGCCCTCAGCATCGGCGAGGGGCAGCTCAGCGCGTCGCTGGCGCAACAGCCGGTGCAGGCCCCGCACTTCGAGGTCGATCCCTTCTGGCCCAAGCCGCTGCCGAATGGCTGGGTCATCGGCTCGGTGATCGGCGTGGGCGTGGACTCGCGCGACCATGTGTACATCGTGCATCGGCAGGCTTCGCTCAATGCGCGTACCGAGATCGGTGCCGCACAGGATCCGCCGACCGGCGAATGCTGCGCGCCCGCGCCCCCGGTGTTGGAGTTCGACCCCGAAGGCAATCTGGTGCGTGCCTGGGGTGGCCCGGGCGATGGCTACACCTGGCCCAATTCCAATCACGGCATCGCCATCGACCATCGCGACAACGTCTGGATCGGTGGCAACGGCCAAGGCGACTCGCACATCCTGCAGTTCACGCGCGACGGCCGCTTCGTGAAGCAGCACGGGACGCCCGGACGCCCGGCGAACAGCAACAGCCGCGAGTGGTTCGGCCGCGTCGCGAAGATCTCCTTCGACGCTGGCGCCAACGAGGCCTTCGTCGCCGATGGCTACGGCCACAAGCGCGTCGCCGTGCTCGACATGTCCACGGGTGCCATCAAGCGCTTCTGGGGCGCCTACGGCAATGTGCCCAGCGACTCCAACCTCGGCCCCTACAACCCGGACGCTCCGCTGGCGCAGCAGTTCCGGAACCCGGTGCACTGCGCCGAGCCGTCGAACGACGGCCTGGTGTATGTCTGCGACCGTCCGAACAATCGCATCCAGGTCTTCCAGAAGAGCGGCGAGTTCGTGAACGAAGTGCGCATCGCCCCGCGCACCCTCGGTGACGGCGCCGTGTGGGACATCGCCTTCTCGCGCGATGCCGACCAGCGCTATCTCTACGTCGCCGACGGCAAGAACGAGCGTGTCTATGTACTCGACCGGAAGTCGCTGACCGTGCTGACGAGCTTCGGCGGCGGTGGACGCCAGCCCGGCCAGTTCTTCGCGGTGCACTCGATCGCGACTGACTCGCGCGGCAATGTCTTCACGACCGAGACCTACGAAGGGAAGCGCGTGCAGCGCTTCGTCTTCCGGGGACTGCGCGCGGTGACTCGGCGCGACCAAGGGCCACCGTGGCCGAGCCGATAGTCTCGGCCTAGGCCGAGTGGAAGGTGTGGGACGGGGGCAGGGGCGGGGGGTGGGATAGGGAAATGCGTGAAACGGGGGGTAGAAGCAAGACGTTCGTGAGACGTCTTCCTCCCGTCTGTCTCATCTTCGTCTCTCCACCTCCGCCCCTGCCCCCGTGCGACGTCTCCCACTGATCGCAGCGCTCGTGATCTTGAGCGCGTTTCTGCCGGAAAGCCTCGGCGCTCAGGCCACGCTCCGCGGCGTGCTGATCGATTCGCTCCGCAGCGGCGGCCCCGTCGAAGGCGCCTCCGTCGTCCTCATGGGCGCGAATCGACGTGCCACCACGGAACGTGGCGGCCGCTTCGAGTTTTCGGATCTCGCCCCTGGCCAGTACACGGTGGCCTACTGGGCGCCTTGGCTCGACTCGCTCGGATTGCCGGCGCTGCAGCGGCAGGTCGAGCTGCGGGGCTCGCGCACGGAAACCATCACGCTGTCCACGCCCTCACCCGCCACGGTGCAGCGCGCCGTCTGCGGTGATGTGCTGAGCGACGAGCAGAGCATCCTCATCGGTGAAGTGCGTGACAGCGACGGAAATCCGGGTGCCGGAGTCGGCGTGTTTGCGCGCTGGCTGGAGACGGTGATCCAGGGCCGAGAGGTCGCGCAGGGCACCATGGCCGCCGCAGATACTGCGACCGCGGCCGGCAGCTATGTGCTCTGCGGTGTGCCGCTCAACGATGAGTTCACGCTGCGCGCCGTGGGCGCTCGGGGCGTGGGCAGCGGCGAGCTCTTGGTGAAGGCCGGCGCGTCGATTGCGCGTCGCGACATCGTCGTCGGCGCCGCGGGCGCCACGCTGCGCGTGACGGGTCGCGTCGTGCGTGAGAACGGCGAGCCCATCATCGGTGCCACGGTGCTCGTCGCCGGCGACAGCAGCCAATCGGTGCGCAGCGACTCCAGTGGTCGCTTCGCGCTTCCCACGATGGCCCGACGCTCGAGCCAACTCATCGTGCGATCGCTCGGCTACGTGCCCTTGGTGCGTTCGATTGATCCCTTCGATGCACAGCTGGACTTGGATGACGTGCAGCTCGAGCCCGCGCCACGCGAACTCGCGACGGTCACCATCACGGGCGAAGCCATGACCGCGTCGCAGGCGCAATTCGAAGCGCGGCGCGAGCGCGCCGCCGGCGGGGTCTTCGTCGATGAAGCGCGCCTCAAGGAGCTCGGCGTCGTCAGCTCCGTGAACATCGCCACCACCAACCCGCGTGTCGCTGTGCAGAACACCCGCAACGGCCCCATGCTCATGATGCGCCGTGGCAGTGAGTTCTGCCGCCCGCGCTTCTTCATTGATGGATACGACTTCCGCGACATCACCGCGGACGAGGAGAACAGCTTCCTCCGCGTCGCAAAGCGCGTCGAGATGTATACGGCGAATAACGCGCCATCCCAGTTCAACGATTTCAACGGCTGCGGCGCCATCGTTATCTGGACCTACTGAAGTGGGAGAGGTCGCAGGGGGGCAGGGGCGGGGGGTGGGATACGGAAATGTGAGAGAGGGTCGGGAGACGTCTCACGAACGTCCGACATCTCCCCAGCCCTCTCCCGCATTCTCGTCTCCCCATCTCCGCCCCTGTCCCCGTCCCACGTCTCCCGCTTCGCGGAACCGCGCGTCAGTTTGAGGGTCAAAGAGCGATATCCGAACTCGAATCTCGATGATGCGCCTCCTCGCCGCCCCGTTTCTTGGCGCCGCAATCCTCGCGGTCGCGACGTGCCCTGATTTGCATGCGCAAGGCGGCGTGCGCGGCGTCTTGATCGACTCGCTGCGCGCGATGGGACCGCTGGCGGGGGCTGAGATCGTCCTGATGCCCGGTGGTCATCGCGCGCAAACCGATGAGCGCGGGCGCTTCGAGTTCAGGGATATCCCACCAGGGCCGGTTCGGGTGAACTACGCCGCGTTGTGGCTGGACTCGGTCGGTGTCGCACCTGCGTCGGCGGCTGTCGAAGCCCCCGCGAGAGGAAGTGCTGAAGTCACGTTGCTGACCGGCACGCGTGCCAACCTCGCTCTCCAGCGTTGCGGCGGTGTGATGGATATCGGTCGCGGTCTCGTCGTCGGCGAACTCCGCGAGATCTCGTCGGAGCCCCTTGTTGGCGGCGTCGTCGTCGCCCGCTGGTCGGAGCTGGTCGTCGGCGGTGGACCAGCTGCGCGTCCGCAAGAGTACGTGGCGGTGGACACGACAGCCGCCGATGGTCGATACGCGCTCTGCGGAATGCCAGACAACGCGGAAGTCGTCGTGGGCGCTCGACATCCGGATGGACGCGGCACCGGTGCGATCGTCCTTCGCGTCGATCCTGGCGTACTGGCCCACGACCTCGTCGTCGGCGCGCCCGCGCGTATCGTGCGCCTGCGGGGACGTGTCATCAACGGCAGCGGGGCGCCTGTCGCGCGCGCCGAGGTCTTGGCGTCTGCGTCGACGTCGGGTGTGCTCCGGACGGATTCAACCGGTCGCTTCGACATCCAGCTCGAGGAGGGCAGTCGACAGCTGGTGCTCCGCGCGCTTGGCTTCCGACCACGGCTCCTCGACGTGCGCGTCGGGGCCCCGATGACGGATCTCGGCGACGTCGTACTCGATCCCGCCGCTGCCGTGCTCGATACCGTGGTGATTCGCGCGGCGCCAACGACGGTGCAGGAGTTGGAGTTCGAACAACGCCGTCGCACGCAGATCGGCTCCTTTCTCGACGAGCAGACGTTGCGGCGCTTGCCGCGTGCGACCGCTGACGCGGTCGCGAGCCAATCGCAGCCGTGGGTCCGCGCTGATGCTGGCCGTATCCTCTTCCGGAGCGCCGGCGGCATCCTCGCGGGGACGCTGTGCAAGCCCCGACTGTTCGTGGACGGCAGCGATTGGGGTAACCGGACGCCTGACGACGAAATTCAGTCGCTGATGCAGTTCGCCCGTCGCATCGAGATGTATCGGGCGACATACGCGCCGCCGGAGTTCAATGATTTCGATGGGTGCGGGGCGTTGGTACTCTGGATCATCTGAGTGTCCGCTGCGAGACAGCGTCGGGGGGGGCAGACCTCTCACCAACGTCCCCCCTCTCCCTCCCCGTCTCCCCCATTCCCGTCTCTCCATCTCCGCCCCTGTCCCCGTCCCACGTCTCTCAGCCGTGATCGGGGAGATGCCGGAACACGAGCGACGGCCCTTCCGAAGTCCCCGCAGCCGGTGAAACTTTCCGACACACCCCAGCCGTATCGGGTGCGTCCGCACACTCAGGGGTCCTTTCGATGGTTACGCCCGAACAACTTGATGGCTTCCTCGGTCGCCTCGCGTCGGAAGGCGCGAGCTACGAGGAGCTCGAACCCGGCCTCTGGAAGGTGCACCCCGGCGGTGCCCTCGACCTGACCGTGGTCGTCCATCACTCGCCGCCGGTCGTCGTGCTGCGCGTGAAGGTCATGGAGCTCCCGAAGAACGGACAGGCCGACAAGCTCTGCCGCCGGCTCCTCGAGCTGAACGCGACTGACTTGCTGCACGGCTCCTACGGCATCCAGGGCAATGAGATCGTCCTCACCGAGGCGCTCGAGCTCTCCCACCTCGACTACGAGGAGTTCCAGGCCTCGTACGAAAGCATCACGCTCTCGCTCGCCGGCCACCTCCGCGAGCTCGTCACCTTCCGTGAGGCCCGCTGATCATGGGCATCTTTGACCGTCTTGCCACGCTGCTGAAGTCGAACATCAACGACCTGATCTCGCGCGCCGAGAATCCGGAGAAGATGCTCGACCAGATCGTCGTGGACATGCAGAACCAGCTGGCGCGCGCGAAGCAGCAGGTCGCCGCCGCCATCGCCGACGAGAAGCGCCTCAAGGATCAGTTCGAGTCGGAATACAAGCAGTCGCAGGACTGGGAAGCGAAGGCGATGCTCGCCGTGAAGGAAGGCCGCGACGACCTCGCCAAGCAGGCCCTCGTGCGCCAGCAGGAGCACTACGAACACGCGGCGACGCTCGAGGCCACCTGGCAGTCGCATGTGCTCGAGACCGAGAAGCTCAAGAACTCGCTGCGCGACCTGAACGACAAGATCCAGGAAGCGAAGCGCAAGAAGAACCTCTTGCTCGCGCGTCAGCGCCGCGCACAGGCGCAGGCGAAGATCTCGGAGACGATGTCGTCGATGAGCGAGAAGAGTGCCTTCGAGGCCTTCGCCCGCATGGAAGAGAAGATCGACCAGAACGAGCGTATGATCAAGGCGAGCACGGAGATCGACGAGGAGTTCTCGGGCGATCGCCTGGCCGGCGACTTCAAGCGCCTCGAGAAGGCCGCGGGTTCGGCCAGCGCCGATCAGCAGCTGCTCGCGCTCAAGCAGAAGATGGGTCTGCTCGGCGCCGGTGGCTCGAGTGGACCGGCGAAGCAGATCGGCGCCGGCGAGACCGTCGACGCCGAGATCGACGAGAAGAAGTAGTCGTCCGGTTCTGGTGCTATGACGACGCCCGCCGCGCATCGCGCGGCGGGCGTCGCTGCGTATGCGTGCATCGCTCGGCGCGAAACAGATGACACCCTCCGTCGCAGGCTGCCCTACCGTAACGCCCATGCGACCGACCCCACTCCTCGAGTTCCGGCAAGTCACGCGCCGTTGGCGCACCGGCGTGCTCGGCACCAGCACCGACATCCTCGCGCTGTCGCAGGCATCGCTCACCCTGCACGCCGGCGAAGTCATGGCGATCACGGGCGGCGGCGCTGCGGGCAAGAGCACCTTGCTGATGCTCGCCGCCGGCAGCGTGCGCCCGAACGCGGGGGAGATTCGCTGGCAGGGCGGCGGCGACCATCGCGTGCTGCGACCGCAGCTCGTGAAGGCGCGGCCGTGGGAATACCACTTCCTCACCGTGCGGCAGGCGATCGCGTTCCACGCCGATGTGCTCGCGCTCGGTGACCATCCGATCCCGGCGCCGACGCGCTATCTCCCGTTGATGCATCGCGTCGGCCTGTTCGGCATGTCGCGCGTGCGGCTCGGCGCACTCACGCCGCTCGATCAACTGCGCGTCGTCGTCGCGCAGGCGCTGCTCTCGAGTCCGCTGCTCCTCTGCTGCGATGAACCTTTCGCCTACCTCGGGCCGGCCGATCGAAAGCTCGCGATGTCCCTGCTGCGCTCGATTGCGGCAAGCGGCGTGGGCGTCATGATCGCGGGCCGCGACGGCGATGCCTGCGGGGGCCAAGGCACGGCGGACAAAGTCCTGCGGCTGGTCGCCGGGCGGGTGGACGGACTCGCGCGGCCGCGGCGCAATGTGCTGGAACTCGCCGTGCCCAGTCCGGACGACGCGATGCGGCGCTTGCTGCCACGGTTGCCGAGCCTGGCGCGGCGTGGTCGGCGGCTGCGCGTCCCGCTGGGGGCGGGCACCTCGCCGGAGTCGGTGCTGGCGCTCTGCCGCGACGTGGGCGTCGCGGTGCGCGCATCGCGTGTGGCCGAGGAGCTGGTGCCGCGTGAGCAGGGCGGCGCGCGCCCCTCGCCGTTGCCGCAGTCGGACGCGTCCCGGTAGCTTTCACGGATGCCGGAGTTCCGCCTCTATAACACGATGACCCGCGAGGTCGCGCCGTTCGCTCCCGTCGACGGCGAGACCGTGCGTCTCTATACCTGCGGTCCGACGGTCTACAATCCGGCGCACCTCGGCAACTTCCGCACCTTCCTCTTCGAGGACTTGATGCGGCGGGTGATTCGCCTGCGCGGGTGGAAGATCGAGCAGGTGATGAACCTCACCGACGTCGACGACAAGATCATCAAGCGCGCGACGGAGCAGGGCAAGACCATCGGCGAGGTGACGGATCCCATCGTCGAGATCTTCCATGCCGACCGCAAGTATCTGCGCATCGAGGACGCGGAGCACTATCCGCGGGCGACGGCGTACATCCCGCAGATGATCGCGCTCGTCGAACGCTTGATTGCGAACGGCGTGGCCTACGTGGCCGAGGACAAGTCCGTGTACTTCGCGATCGCCAAGTTCGCGGGCTACGGCAAGCTCTCGCGCCTGGACACGCGCGAGATCCAGAGCGGCGCCCGCGTGGCGCAGGACGATTACTCGAAGGAGAACGCGCAGGACTTCGCGCTGTGGAAGTCGGCGAAGCCGGAGGACGAGGCCTGCGGCGCGGCCTGGGATTCCCCCTGGGGCCGCGGGCGTCCGGGCTGGCACCTCGAGTGCTCGGCCATGGCCATGAGCATCCTCGGTGAGACGCTGGACCTGCACTGCGGCGGCATCGACCTCGTGTTCCCGCACCACGAGGACGAGATCGCGCAGAGCGAGGCGGCGACGGGCAAGGAATTCGCGCGCTGCTGGTGCCATGGCGAGTTCCTGCTCACCGATGGCGCGAAGATGGCCAAGCGCGTCGGAAACGTGCAGAACGTCGAGGGGCTGCGGGAAGCGGGCATCAGCGGTGCGGCGGTGCGGCACTTCGTGTTCAGCACGCACTATCGCAAGCAGCTGAACCTGAGCGGCGACGCGCTCGAAGGCAGCATGGAAGCGGTGCGCCGCATCGGCGATTTCGCCGAGCGCCTGCAGTCGGCGAAGGGCGGCACGCGCGGGTTGGAAGACGCGGCGGATCGCCTGGAGACGGCGGTGCGCACGGCGTTGTTCGACGATCTCAACGCGCCGGAAGCGATGGCCGCGTTGTTCGAGTTCATCCGTGCCGCCAACAAGGAGCTCGATGCCGGCGGCACGGATGTGGCGGCGCTGCGGCGCGCGCGCGAAGTGTTCCGCATGGTGGACGGCGTGCTCGACCTGGTGCCCGGTCCGGCGGCGGTGGAGACGGAGCTGGCCGAGTGGGTGGAGGCGCAGATCGCGGCGCGGAAGGATGCGCGTAGCCGTCGGGATTTCGCCGCGGCCGATGCCATCCGTGCGGCGCTGGATGCGCGCGGGATCGTGATCGAGGACGGGCCGCAGGGGACGCGCTGGAAGAAAGCTCGGTAAGCAGAGGAGCGGAGAGCGAGGGTGAAGACATGAGGGTTGCGGGGAAGGGGTGAAGGATGAAGGGGGAAGGGATTTCCCCTCCCAGGTTCACCCCTCATCACTTTCTTTCGCCTCTCGGTCTTCCTTCCTCGCTCTTGGCTCCTTATTTTTCCCCGTCTGCGCTGGAGATGGGTTCGCTGACGTAGCTCAGCTGGTAGAGCACCCGATTTGTAATCGGGCGGTCGCGAGTTCGATCCTCGCCGTCAGCTCTACGCGGTGTTCTGCGGGCTTTCGGTGGTAGCGCGGAACGCGAGATCTGGTGGGGTACCCAAGTGG
>PNKF01000014.1 GCA_013822285.1 Gemmatimonas sp. | reverse complement strand
ATGCCGTATGTGATCACCGAAGCCTGCATCAACGTCAAGGACAAGTCCTGCGTGGACGTGTGCCCGGTGGATTGCATCTACGAGGGGCCGGACCAGCTGTTCATCCAGCCGGACGAGTGCATCGATTGCGGCGCCTGCGAGCCGGAGTGCCCGGTGACGGCGATCTTCCCCGAGGAAGACGTGCCGGCGAACCTGAAGCAGTATGTGCAGCTGAACCGCGAGGCGTTCAATAAGGAGCCGAAGCCGGGCCGTCCCACTCGGTAAGAGAACTGCCAACTGCAGTTACGAGTTGGGAGTTATGGGTTGAAAGAGGGCCCGCGCCGACAAATCGGTGCGGGCCCTCTTACTACTTCCAACTCACTACTCGTAACTGCAGTTGTCAGAGATACCGGTCTTTCGCCCAGAACAATGCGATGATCGCCACGAACTGCATGAACGTGCTGATCTCCGAGCGCCAGGCTTCCGCCCAGAAGAACTCGCCCTCGGCATCCTCGGGCTTCGGCGCGCGCGGGAACCAGCGCGGCGTCTTCGCCTTGTAGTCGAGATACACCTGGCCGAAGATGCTCTCGAGGACGCCCTCTTCGTAGCGCACGATGTAGTAGTACTCGACCGCGAAGATCACGGCGGCGACGGGCAGGAACCAGTACACGCCGCTGATGGTGATGATGCCCATCCAGAGCAGGAAGTTGCCGTTGTAGAGCGGGTTGCGGCTCCACGAGAAGGGCCCGTGGCTGACGAGCTTCTGCACGTTGCGCGAGCGGCGGCGGGTCACGGTGCCGGCGGTGGCCACGCCCCACATGCGCCACCACTCACCGATCACCATCACGATGGCGCCGATGATCAGGTTGCGGGTCGTGAGCTCCTGCATGGCGAGCACGGGCACGACCAGGAAGGGCACGGGCAGCCAGCCGCGATTCTTGAAGAGCACCGCGCCGATCTTGGCGGCGGGCGTCTGTTCGGCGGCGCTGACGTTCTGATGATTGGGGGTCGCAGAGGGCACTGAAGATTCCGGTGGGGAGAATCAGGGAAATCTGGCCTGAATGAAGCCAGAAAGCAGGGCGTTGAAGGCCGCGGGATGTTCGACGCAGCTGGCGTGCCCGGCGCCCGGGATGATGGCGAGCTGCGCATCGGGGATGGCCGCGTGCATCGCCTCGCTCTCCTTCACCGGCGTCAGGACGTCTTCGTCACCGCAGATGATCAGCGTCGGGACGCTGATGGTGGCGAGGGTCGACGTGGAATCCGGGCGTGTGCGCAGCGCATCCAAGGCGTCGTGGATGGCCGCCACGCTGGCGCGACGCATCATCGCGTCGAGGTACTCGACCGCTCGCGGACGCTCGGCGCGCGTGGTCTTACCGACCATGCCCGGCAACATCGCGGCGGCAATCGCCCCCGGGCCTTCCTTCACGACCTGCGCCTGCATGGCGACGCGCTTGTCTTGGCCCTCGAGCGTGTCCGCGCCCGCGCGCGTGTCCGCGAGCACGAGGCCCTGCACGCGCGCGGCGTGTCGCCGCCAGACGGCGAAGGCGAGATAGCCGCCCATCGACAATCCGCCGATGACGGCGCGCTCAATGCCGAGTGCGTCCAGGGTTGCCGCGATCCAATCGGCCCAGTGGTCGAGCGACGGCACGTCCGCGCTGTCGCTCTCCCCGAATCCCGGCAGGTCCAGCGCGATCAGGCGCGCGCCAGCCGGTGGGGCGGCGAGCTGGGCCGCCCACAGGCTGCGGTCGTGCGGGAATCCGTGCAGCAACAGCACCGGCAGTCCGCTCCCGGCCTCCTCGAGGCCGACGGTTCCGCGCGCGGTCTCGAGCTTCACGCCTTCGATTCGCCCGATACCGCCGGCACCGGCAGCTCGACGGTGGGCAGCGGCGGGATATCGTCCTCGACCCAGAACGTGCGCATCACGACGACCACGGCGGCGAGCATGGGAATCGCGACGAACAAGCCAAGGAAGCCGAACACGAAGGCCATCACGACCTGCGCGATCAAGGTCAGCGCCGGTGGGAGGTCGAGCTGCTCCTTCATCAGGTATGGAATGAGCAGGTTGTTCTCGAGGAACTGGATGCCCCAGTACACGCCGACGACGAGCAGGGCCTTCTGCGGCGAATCGACGAAGCCCATGAGCACGGCGGGAATCGCCGCGAGCATGGGGCCGACATTCGGGATGAACTCGAAGATGCCGGCGATCACGCCCAACGGAAACGCGGCGCGCACACCGAGCACGGCGAGGAGGATGGTCGTGACGATGCCGATGACGACCATCGCGATCAGCTGCGTGGCGAACCAGGTGCGCAGGGTGTTGCCCAGCGCGCTGAGCAGTGCGCCGACGCGTTCGCGGCGCGCCACGGGCACGAGCAGCAGCGCGCCCCGGCGATACACGCCCGGATCGGCCGCGATGTACAGCGCGAGGAACACGACCATCACGACGCCGGCAGCGACGACCAACGTGGATTGAAGGATGCCGAACGCGAAGTTGGTGAGCGCCGGCGCGTGCTTGGTGACCGCGGCGACGAGGCGGCTGGACCCGTCCGCCGTGGGCGGCGCGATGGTGTTGAGCAGGTCTGGCATCCTGCCAGCCAGCCATTGCTCGAGCTTCGTGGCCGCCTCGGGCAGCTTGGTACGCAGGTCCTGCGATTGCTCGACGAGCGTCGGGCCCGTCCAGGCGAAGATGCCGACGAGCAGCAACACGGTGCCGAGGACCACGACGGCGGCCGCGATGTTGCGGTTCAGCTTGCTGTGGGCCACGACCCAGTCCGTGGCGCGGGCGGCGGAGAGGCCGAAGAGTACGCCGAGGAAGGCGGTCAGCACGAGAATGCGTGCCGACCACAGCAGCTGGAACAGGATCAGCGTGGCGATGATGGCCAGCGCCGCGCGGTAGATGTCGCCCGCCTGCATGGGGCGCTCGGGCGGGGAGCCCGGGGAAGTCGTCGTCAGGGACATATCGCCGTGAGGGAGCCTAGCACAAACGAACCGCCCGGCCTTGCTCGGGGCAAGGGCGGCCGCGACTGGCGCGGTGGGCTAGATTGGTCGATGTGAACCCGTCCGCATCACGCAGCGCCAAGGCCCCGAGCGCCCAGTACCTCGACACCGATGCCGCCGTGAGCGCTTGGCTCACTGCGGCCAAGGGCGCCAAGCGCCTCGCCCTCGACACCGAGGGCGCGAGCTTCCACCGCTTCATCGATCGCATCTATTTGCTGCAGCTGTCCACCGACAGCGCGCACGCGGTGATCGATCCGCTGTCGATCCAGGCGCCGGCGCAGCTGGGCGCCATGATCGAAGACCCGGCCGTCGAGATTGTCTTCCACGACGCGGACTACGACCTGCGCCTGCTGCACCAGGACTACGGCTGGAACGTGCGCAACGTGTTCGACACGCGCGTCGCCGCGCAGCTCCTCGGCTTCAAGGCCTTCGGCCTCGCCGCGCTGCTCGAGCAGTACTTCGGCGTGAAGCTCGACAAGAAGCATCAGCGTGCCGATTGGTCGATGCGTCCGCTCACGCCGGACATGCTCGACTACGCGGCGCAGGATACGATCCACCTGTTGGGCCTGCGCGACGAATTGCAAGGGCAGCTGGCGAAGAAGGGTCGCTTGGCCTGGGCGAAGGAAGAGTTCGAGCGCTTGGAGCATGTGCGCTGGGCGACGGACGATGCAGCGAACGCGTTCCTCAAGGTGAAGGGCGCGCGCGATCTCACGCGTCGTGAGCTGGCGGTGTTCCGCGAGCTGGTACAGTGGCGTGACGGTGCGGCGCTCAAGCTTGATCGTGCGACCTTCCGCGTGATGAGCAACGACGTGCTGCTCGAGGCGGCGAAGGCGCATCCGGCGAGCAAGGAGTCGTTGGCGAACATCAAGGGCATGCCGCGCGGCGTCCTCGAGCGCTCGCATGCGGAGATCGTCGAGGCCATCGATCGCGGACTCGCGGTGCCGGAAGCGGCGCTACCGAAGTTCCCCAAGTCGGCGCGCTGGGATCGCGATCCGGATTTTGACCACAAGGTCGGCGCGCTGAAGGCCGTGCGTGATGCGGCGGCGGCGCGGCTTGAACTGGATCCCGGCGTGCTCTGCTCGCGCGAGCGCATGGAGTCCGTCGCGCGGATGCTGCCGGCGAAGGCCGAGCAGATCCTGGAGATTCCGGAGTTCCGGCGCTGGCAGGTGGAAGAGCTCGGGAAGGAGTTCGTGAAGGCGCTGGAGCCGTGGCGGAAGAAGGAGTCGCCGTATCTCGACTGACCTGCGCGCGCGGCTGACGGCGGCGCTTCGCGAGCGCTACGCGATCGAGCGCGAGCTCGGCGCCGGCGGCATGGCCACCGTTTGGTTGGCGCGCGACCTGCGGCATGAGCGGGAGGTTGCGATCAAGGTGTTGCACCCCGACCTCGGGGCGGCACTGGGCGGCGATCGGTTCTTGAGCGAGATCAAGACCACCGCCAAGCTGCAGCATCCGCACATCTTGCCGCTGCTCGACAGCGGCGACGCCGATGGATTGCTGTTCTATGTGATGCCGCTGGTGAGCGGCGAGACGCTTCGATCGCGACTCGCGCGCGAACAGCAGCTGCCGCTCGACGACGCGCTGCTCATCGCGCGCGAGGTGGCGGACGCGCTCGCGTATGCGCACACGCAGGGCGTGATCCATCGCGACATAAAGCCGGAGAACATCCTGCTGCAGGGCGGTCACGCCCTTGTCGCGGATTTCGGCATCGCGTTGGCGGTGCAGACTGCCGGCGGTGCACGCATGACGCAGACCGGACTCTCGCTGGGCACGCCGCAGTACATGAGTCCCGAGCAGGCGATGGGTGAGCGCACGGTGGATGCACGCAGCGACATCTACGCGCTCGGTGCGGTGACCTACGAGATGCTGACCGGTGAGCCGCCCTTCGCTGGCGCATCGGTGCAGAGCATCGTGGCGAAGGTGCTGACCGAGAAGCCGGTGGCTCCGACGGCGTTGCGCGACACGATTCCGCCCGGCGTGGAAGACGCGGTGTTGCGCGCCTTGGCCAAATTGCCGGCGGATCGCTTTGCGACGGCGACGGCGTTCAGCGACGCGCTGCGCGCGCCGGGCCGCAGCACGATGGCGGGCGCGTCATCGACCCGCAGCGGGGCGCAGCTCCCGCCGCCGCGAGCCGCCCGCTGGCCGCTGGTGGCTGGTGCTGCGATGGCCGTGCTTGGGGTCGCGGGCGGCGCTTGGCTGGGTGCCGGTCACGACGAGGGCACGAGCGGTCTCGCACTGCCGCTCGTGCTGGAAGTGGACGGACGCGGTCCTGACCTGCGCCGCTTCAGTGTCTCGTCTGACGGCGAAGCCGTCGCGATCGCCATGGATGACGGCATCGCGGTTCGCGAGCGGGGATCCCGCGCGTACCGCCTGTTGCCCGGCACGGATGGCGCGGAGTCGCCGGCGTTCTCCCCGGATGGCGAATGGATCGCGTACTCGGCCGCCGGGGCGCTGCGCAAAGTCTCGCTGCGCGGCGGCGCGCCGATCGCCGTCCTCTCGGCGGACACACTCGATGGAAGCCGCGTGCGGTACGGACGCCAAGGGCAACTGGCATTCGAGGGACGCGGTGGCCTGTGGGTCGTCTCGCCCGATGGCGCCGACGTTCGGCGCTTGGTGACCGCTGCGGATGGCTCGGCGCCGCGCTTTACACCCGATGGCCGCGGGTTGTTCTATGTGGACGAGCGGCAGGGCAGCCGGCTCATGTACTACGACCTCGAGCGCGACGACACGACGCAGGTGCTCGCCCAGGCGACCGAAGCCGAGCTCACGGACGACGGCCACCTGCTCTTCGGCCACCCGCAGGGTGGGCTGTTTGCGGTGGAGTTCGATCAAGCGGCGCGAAAAGTGGTGGGCGCACCCGTGCCGATTGCCGCCGATATGGCCGTCAGTTCCGCCATCAGCCCGTTCGCCGTCACGGCGCGAGGCCTGCTGGTGTATCTGGTGGGGTCGGATCCTGCGGTGCGCATCGTGGTGCAGTCAGCTGGCGGCCGCTTGGACACGTTGCCGCTGCCGCCGCAGACGGTGTCCTATCTTCGCTTTTCACCGGATGGGTCCCGGCTTGCCCTTACGCGCGGTTCCGCGCGCGGCTCGCTCCGCGAAACGCAGATCTATGATTTCGCATCGAAGACGCTGACGCGGTTTGCCGCGGTCGGCGGTCCGCATGCCCCGGTGTGGTCTCCTGATGGGCGTGAGTTGGCCTTCACCGCCACCGATTCCGCGAGCGACGCCGAGGATCTCTTCGCGCAGCCGCTCGATGGATCTTCGCCCGTCCGCCGCCTCGCGCGCCGACCGGGCGACCAGCACGGTTTCAGTTGGGTCAACGACTCGACCCTGGTCTTCGCCGACGGCAGCCCGGCCAATGCGATGCGAGGGCACTCGGCGATTGTGGTGCTGGATCCGCGACGCGAAAGGTCCGAGCGCGATTTCCTTCGCGGCGCCTACAACGGGTTGATGCCGGCGGTCTCTCCTGACGGACGCTGGATCGTCTATGCCAGCGACGAAGGTGGAGCCACCGAGGTGTACCTCCGACCGTTTCCGGCCGTCGGTTCCGGTGCGCAATGGAAGCTGTCGTCGGGATATGGCTTCGCACCGCGCTGGTCGGGCGATGGACGCAGCGTGTACTTCGTCGTTGCTGGGGGCAGAGATCGCACGGCACCGAGTCTCTTCCGGGTCTCGGTGTCGCTGGGTGCCAATGTCGCGGTCGGAACGCCGGTCCGCGTGGCCGTGCCAGACGGGCTCGTCGGCAACTGGGATGTCGATCGCTCGGGCCGGTTCGTGTTCGCCGTGCGTGAAGGCGAGGGCGACACGCAACTCATCGCCATCCCCGATTGGCGCGCGCTGCTGCGCGCGCAGCGCTAGAAGCCGAGATACGCGCGCACGCGCGGTTCGATGCGATCCGGCGTCCACGGCGGCGACCACACGAGGTTCATCGACACGGTGCCGATGCCCTCCATCGCCTTCAGCTGATTCTCGGCGTCGGTCATGATCTCCGGCCCCGACGGACAGCCCGGCGACGTGAGCGACATATCGATCTTCACGTCGTTGCCCTCGACGGCGATGCCGTAGATCAGCCCGAGATCGAGGATGTTGAGATTGAGCTCGGGATCCTTCACACGCCGCAGCGCCAGCTTCACCTGATCTTCGGTGATGCTGCCGCTTGGCGCTGGCGCAGGGGTCGGCGCGGGGGGCGTGGTCTCGGAGTCGCTCACTGCTGCGTGGAGTTGTTGGGGCTCGACGCGGCCGCGGCGCGCGGCATGGTCGTTGGACGACGAATCAGCGCGCGGCGGCGCGGGTTCCAGTCGGGGCGCTGGTCCACGCGGAAGTCCCGCGGCCAGCTCACCTGTGCCAGTGTGCGGTCGTCGGTGATCGCCAGCGCGGCGGCGTCGGCCACGTCGTGCCGCACGTCGGCGATGATCACGCCGGCGCGCACCGTGCGCGGATCGTGCACGCGGTTCGCCAAGATGATCACGAAGAGCTCGCGATCGGGGTCGATCCAGATCGACGTGCCCGTGTACCCGGCGTGGCCGTAGGTGCGCTCGGAGAGGAACTCGCCCGAGCCCTGCTCACCGGAGGCAATCATCCAGCCGTATGTGCGGTTGCCGGCTTGACGCGCGGTGAAACGCCGGACCGTCGAATCGGCGATGAGCCGCGTGCCGGCATACGTGCCGCGGTTCACCATCATCTGGGCGAAGATCGCGAGGTCGGTAGCCGTGCTGAACAATCCGGCATTGCCGCTGACGCCGCCCAGCGCCCACGCGGATTCGTCGTGCACTTCACCGCGCAGCGGATAGCCACGCGGCGGATACATCTCCGTCGGCGCGATACGCTCACGCCATGCACTCGGCGGCAGATAGGTCGTCTGCGTCATGCCGAGCGGTTCGAAGATGCGCGTCTTGCAGAAGCGATCGAGCGGCATGCCGCTCACGCGCTCGATGGTCCACCCGAGGACCATGGGTCCGAGGTCGGTGTAATCGGTGACGCCGCCGGGAATGGAGTTGAGGCGCGTCGTGAGCACCTGCTCCTTGGCCTGCGCGGGATTCGTCGCCGTCTTCGCGATGTTGCGGCCCGGCGGCAAGCCCGAGCGATGCGTGAGCAGATGCGCGACGGTGACGCGCTCTTTCCAGCGGCCGGTGAACTCGGGCAGGATGGTCTGCACCCGGAGGTCGAGGGGCAGCTTGCCTTCGTCGTAGAGGATCATCGCCGCCGTGGTGAGGCAGACGGCTTTGGTGAGCGAGGCGAGATCGAACACCGTTCGCGCGGGATCGACGGCCGGCGCCGAGCTCGGCCAGGCGAGGCGCCCGTAGCCCTTCTGGTGCACTACGGCACCGCGGCGCCCGATGACGACGGCCGCGCCTGGGTACGCGCCCGCTCGCTGGCCCGCCGTGACGATGCGGTCGACTTCCGCGAGTCGATCGGCCGCCATGCCAACCGTGCGCGGGGCACGGACGGGGACGGGATCGACGGCGAGGGTCAGGCTGACGAGGACGGGGAGGAGCACGGCGGGGGAACGGGGAACGGAGAACGGGGAACGGAGAACGGGGAACGGTGAACGGGGAACGGTGAACGGGGAACGGTGAACGGAGAGCGAGGGGCGGTGCTCGAAGAGTGAAGCTAACAAGAAATGAAGAGTCAGTCGGTCGGCTGAGCTTTATGGCCGGCTAACTCATTGGTAGCGCGCCGCTTACCAGTATCGACCGATTCGGGGCGCAAGACGTCACTTCGCGGCGGCCTCTTCCGTAAGAGCGGGGAGCAACCCTTCTGCGCTGTCCCGTGACAGATTGAGCGTACCCGATGGCCACCGACCCCCTCACCATCCGCCGCGCCATCAATGGCGACGAATCGGCGTTGCGCGCCCTATGGGTCGCGCACGCGCCGCGCATCGACGCCGTGGTGCGGCGCCTGGTCGGCGATCCTGATCAAGCAGCAGACATCGCGCAGGAAGTCTGGATCCAGATCTTCCGCGCGTTGCCGAGTTGGCGTGGGGATTCGCAGTTCTCGACTTGGGCGCACCGCATCGCGGTGAACCGCACGCTGAATGCCCTGCGGTCGGTGCGGCGGATCGCCAAGCTCGAGGTGGACATGGAGGACGACACGGTCGCGGTGGACGAGGACATGGATCGTTCGTTCCTCGCGCAGTCGATCGACGAAGCGGTGCAGAAGCTCTCCCCCGGTGCGCGTGCGGTGTTCGTGCTGCACGACATCGAGGGCTACACACACGAGGAGATTGCGCAGGAGCTGGGCATCACCTCGGGTGGATCGAAGTCACAACTGTTCAAGGCACGCGCGAAGCTCCGTCGGCTGCTCGCGCATCTCGTAGACGTTTCCTCGCAAGCGCAGGACCGGAACTATGTCACACCTCTCGATTGACCGTCTCGCCGCGATCGCGGACGAGACGCCGACCCCTGACGAAGCGACGCATTTGGCCGGCTGCTGGGATTGCCGCGCTGAAGTGGCGGCGTATCGGCGTCTCGCGCGCATGTCGGCGATGGCGCCGGTGCCGAACGAGCCGCTGACGGCCTGGTCGCAGCTTGCACCGCAGCTCCGCGCGACGGGTCTCATCGTCGATGCATCGCGCGGCGCGGAGTCGCCGGCTGGTGGCAGGCCAGAAACTGCGCAGGGTGGCGCGAGTGTCGTTGTATTCCCGCAGCGCAAGCCGCAGGTGCAGGTCTGGGCGATGCGCGTCGCCGCAGGTCTCGCGTTGTTGATCGGTGGCGGTGCACTCGGACGCGTGACGGCGCCGCAGGCGGCGGCGTTCGACCCGACAACGCTGGCCGCGGCACCGGTCGCGAGCTATCGCTCGCCGGATGATGCCGTGCGTGCGCTGACCGTCGCGCAGGAGCAGTATCAGTCGGCCGCGGCATTCCTCGCCTCGCAGGACACGACCTCACGCTTCATCGGGCTCAACCGCGAGACCTACGAAGCGCGGCTCGCAACACTCGACGAAATCGCGGCACTTACGCGAGCGGCGCTGTACCGCGCGCCGCAGGATCCCATGCTCAACCAGTACTACCTCACCACGCTTGGTGCGCGTGAGGCCACGTTGCGCGAACTCGGCGCATCGATGCCCGACTCGCGCCGCTTGGAGCGCTACTGATGCGCCGCCTCGCGATGCAGACGATGGCGGTGGTCGCGGTCGCGGCCGCGGTAGTGGCCGCGCCTGCCGCGGCGCAGCAGACCTCGGTGAGCGCGACGGCGCCAGCCGCCGCGCGTTCACGCGCGGCGGAGGCGAACGCAGAGGAGATGGTCCGCCTCGTCAATGAGCTGCGGGCACGCGAAGCGCGCCTGTTGCGCGAACTGGCCGCGACGCCCGAGTCGGAAGTCGGTTCGCGCCGGATCATCGAGCAGCAGCTGGCGCGCACGGCGCGCGAGGCTTTCGCCGTGATGAGCGTGATCGAAGGGCGTTGCATGGAGCAGCGCATCAGTCCGCCGCGTGGGCACTTGGGTGTCACGATCGACAATGAAGTCGACATGCGCGAGGGCCGTGTGACGCGCTCGGTCGCGGCGATCGCCAGCGTGGAGCCGGGCTCGCCCGCCGCCGCCGCCGGGCTGCAGGCCGGCGATCGCTTGATCAGCATCGCGGACCGCGACTTCTCGAATGGCATGCCGCAGATCGGTGATGTGCTTGAGCCGGGCCGTCGCATCATCGTGCGCATCCAACGCGACGGCAGCGAGCGCGATGTGCCGGTCACGGTGGGGCAGGGCACGCCGCGCATGGATCCCGCCTGCCCGGAGTACGAGCGCGTGATGCAGCCGCTTCGCATGGGCACGATCGCGCGTATATGGGTGCGTGATACTTCGGACGGCAACGGCAATCGCGTCGTGACGGTGATGCCGGTGCCGCGCGTCTCGACGCCGCGTGCGCCTGGCGCCCCAAGCGCGCCGCCGTCGCCGAGTGCACCTGTTGCCGCGACGGCACCAGTGCCGCCCACGCCGCCGGCCGCGCCGCCGACGCCGGGCGTCTATGTGTTCGGCTACACGCGTGGCGCGACCAGCGAGTTCGCGTACTACAACGGCGCGCAGCTGCGCCAGCTCGATGACGATTGGCGTGGCGTGCTCGGGCTGCGCAGCGGCACCGAAGGCGTGCTGGTGAATGAGGTCGCGCCGGGCTCGGCGGCGGCTGCCGCTGGCCTCAGGAGCGGCGATGTGATCGTCTCGGTGGATGGCACCGCTGCGACGTCACCGTTGGTGGTCGTGCGCTTGATGTCGCTGGAGGATCGCGACGAGACGCGACTGCGCGTCGTGCGGGCGCGCGACACGCGCACCGTGGTGTTCAAGCGCGGCGCGGCTCCGCGCGAGTGAGCGTACTGCGCTAGGGCCGGAGTCGGCCCGGCGGCAGTGCGTAGACGAGGCGGGCCGTGCGACGGTCCGCCTCGCTCATTTCCGTCACGAAGACCTGCGCGGACATCACGCTGGATTCGTCCGCCGGATGATCGAGCCCGACGAGATGTCCGACTTCGTGCAGCGCCACGGCCCGCACGCCCTCCCGCACGACGGGGCGGCCGTCGGGCAGATGCAGCGCCAGCTCGATGGCCCCGCCCGTGATCCATCCGTGCTCGTCGTGACGCCACAGTGTGCGGCCTGTCATGCGGCCCTCGAAGCGGTCCACCCAGGTGACGTGCACCTCGGCCCGCGACGAGTCGCGCACGAAGGTGAAGACGAAGGGCAGGCCGATGCCGGCCCAGGCATCGAAGGCGCGCTCGACTTCGCGAGCGAAGTCCGGCTGGTAGTTCGGCAACGGCGACGCTTCGATCCAGACGCGCATCGGTTCCAGCGAGCGGTCGCGCCAGCGGTAGCTCCAGCCGTCCCGCATCTCGAGGAGTTCGGACAGGTAGGTATCGAGCCCGCGCGTCTCGAGCGCTTCGGTGATCGCGATGGGATCGCGGTCGGGGGCGGGCGTGCCGCTTGATTCCAGCGCGCCGAAGGCCGCGGGCGCGGATTCTTCGACGACGACATGTCGGCTGCGCGACGAGTCGTCGGGTGCGCCGCAGGCGGCGAGCAGCAGTACGGCGAGCATCCGCCTCATGCGCGAAGGAACCGCAGCGCCGCCTCGAAGACCATCGCCGGCCACTCGAAGAACGGCATGTGTCCGCACTGCGGCACGCGCAGCACGTGTGCGCGTGTGATGACCTTTGCGAGCTCGTCCGCTTCGTCGGCGGGTACGCAATCCTGCTCGCCGTGGATCAACAGCACCGGTGCCTGGATTCGCGCGAGTGCCTCGCGCCAGTCGTAGCCGTCGCGACGCAGTCGGGCGGCGACCGCCGCTCCCGTGGCACTGATGGACAGCGGCGGCGGCGCGAGCATGGCGGACTCGTCGAAGAACCACGCGGGATACAGCGCGCGGCTGTAGTGCGCGTGCGCCTCGGGGTCATCGCGATGCAAGGCCGTCGGATCGAGTACCGCGAGCGCCTCGTACTCGCGGCGGCGATCGCGCGAGAGCAGGAAGGCGAGCGCCCGCGCATGCAGGCCGTCGAGCCAGCGCGAGGTCGGGCCAACGGCGTCGAAGGTGACGACGCGGCGGACACCGGCGATGTCCTCAGCGGCGCCCAGCAGCGCGATGCCGCCGCCCCAGGAATGCGCGGCGATGTCCCATTGTGGAATGTTGAGCGCTTCACGCAGTCCTTGCAGATCGAGCGCGTCGTGCTCGATGCGCGCGGCCCGCGCGCCTGGCGGTGCCGCCGATCCACCGCGCCCGCGTTGATCGTACAGAATGACCTGCCGATACTCGGCGAAGGGCGCAAAGGTCGGCCAGAGCAACTCGTGGCCATAAATCATGCCGCCGTTGACGGCGACGAGCGGCACCTCGCCGGGCACCGGCGGCGACATGCGCACATGGAAGTCGAGGCCGCGTGCGCGGATTGTCCGCCGTTCGAGCGGGGGTGTGCGCGGGCGCGAGCGGCGCCACTGCGCGAGGCGATCCTTGGCGTCGAGGGGCTCGGTCACGAGGGGAAAACTAGTTCCGGCGGGCGGTTAAGCGATGTCCTAATCGGCTCGGTGGAGGTTCCCCCTGCGATGCGACGCTGCCTTGGTCGCGCGCCGACCCCAACCGGACCGCTGCTCATGTCATTCATCCATTCGACTCGACTCCTGCTGCTCGCTGCCGCGACTTCGCTCGTGGCCTGCGCGGAGTCCCCGCTCGCCCCTCTGACGCCGCCCGCCGTGGCCAGCGTGGATGTCACGTCACCTAACGCCTCGGTGCCGCGCGGCGTCGACGTGCAGCTGAGCGCGACGCCCAAGGCCGCCAACGGCCAACCGCTGACCGACCGTCCGGTCACCTGGACGAGTCTCACGCCCGCCATTGCCAGCGTCTCGGCCACCGGCGTGCTGCGCGGCATCTCCGAAGGCAAGGCGGTGATTCGTGCGGCCAGCGAGTCGGCAGTCCGCGACATCGCGGTCGATGTTGCGGCCGCCGCCTTCGTCGGTGTCGTGCCATCGACCAGCACGCTCACGCTCGACGAACTGGCCGAGGGTACGGTGACGGCCATCGTGCGCAACGCGCTGGGTGAAGAGCTGACCGATGTGCCGCTGACCTGGACCTCGCTGTCGCCGCTCGTCGCGATGGTGAACGGCGGACAGGTCACGGCGCTCGCGGAAGGCGACGCCACGATCCGCGTGTCGGTGGGCGAACTCTCGGCTGACATCGCCGTGACGGTGCGTCCGGTCTTCGGCGGTGACTTGATGTTCGCGATGCGCGATGGCGACTTCGGGGCCTTCCGCATCTATAAGACCACGGGCACCGAGTACGCGACGCGCCAGCGTCTGCTCGACTTCAATGGCATGTCGAATCCGGAAGTCTCGCCGAATGGGCAGAAGCTGCTGTTCGCCTGCCCGAACAGCGGACCGGCCATCTGTGTGTCAAACCTCGACGGCACGAACATCGTCACGCTCACGGACGATGAGATGTCGTATGAAGACCAGCCGACCTGGAGCCCGGACGGCAGCAAGATCGCCTTCCGTCGCTACAGTCAGATCGGCACGCCCGGTCCGTGGAATGCGCCCGACATCTGGGTGATGAATGCCGACGGCACGAACCAGGTGAACCTGACGGCCGACGCGCGCGGCCAGCACTGGCCGACGTGGACCGCGGCAAACGGCGGGCAGCTGGCCTTCGTGCAGGACAGCATCGTCGATGGCTACGAGACCTCGCGCATCGCGCTGATGTCGGCGTCGGGCGCGAATCGCCGCTACGTGACGGACTTCGGCATGTCGATCGTCGATCGTCCGCGCTGGTCGCCGGATGGCAGCACGTTGCTCTTCACCAAGACCGGGGAGGGCTTCAGTGGCGACATCCGCGTGCTGGCCGTCGCCACGGGTGCGGAGCGCGGATTCCTCGCGACGCCGTTGCCGACGGGTGGGCAATGGCATCCGACCTTCTCGCCCAACGGTCGCTACGTGGTGTTCAGTTCGGCGCACGAGGCCGTCGGAGGCGCCGTCGCCCAGCAGATCTACACGGCGCGGCTTGATGGCACGGATGTGCGTCGTCGCTCGACGGACGGCGTGGGCAAGATGGACTTCGCCTGGGCGACGGCACAGTGACGGTCTTCCGTCGAGCGACCGTCATGGTCGGTGCCATCGAGACGAACTATCAACGTGCGGGAGCGGGGCGGACTCTGGTGCTGTTGGTCCCGCCCCCGCGCGACCTCGAAGTCTTGGCCCCGCTGCTGGACCGGTGGCGGGTGATCGTGCCGGAGAGCACGTCTGTGCTCGCGCTTCCGGGCTCGCCGGGCTCGACGCCGTTTGCCGCATGGCTGCGCGGCTTCCTCGAAGGACTTGGTGTGCAGCGCGTCTGCGTCTTGGCGCACGCCTCGCTCGCGGTCGCGCTGGCGACGGTGCAGGCGCAGCAGCCGGACCTCGTGGACCACGTCGAGATCCTCGGACCGGCGCCCTACGACTGGGTCGACGTCGCGCGGTCCATGGCCTTGGCGACACTGGATTGACTTCGCATGTGCGGGGCGTGATTCTCTGGCCCACGATGTCGCCTGTCGCCCCGCCATCCGCCTTTCCAGAAGCCGAACTTCCAACGCCGCTGACGGAATTCGTCGGGCGCGAAGACGATATTGCGGCGGTGGCCGAGCTGCTGGCGAACTCCCGGCTGCTGACGCTGACGGGCGCGGGTGGGAGCGGCAAGACGCGTCTCGCCCTCGAAGTGGCGCGCCGCGCTCGCGCGGCGGATTCGAGACTCGAGGTCGCGTGGATCGAACTCGCGGGCGTCACCGATCCCACGGATCTCGTGCCGCAGGTGGCCATCGCACTCGGCGTGCGTGCCGAAGGCGGTGGCTCGGCGTTGCGCGCCATCACGGCGGTGCTGCAGGAGCGCGATGTGCTCCTGGTGCTCGACAACTGTGAACACCTGGTGGATGCCTGCGCGAGCTTCGTGGAGCGTGTGCTGCAGGCGGCGCCGCGTGTGCGGGCGCTGGCCACCAGTCGCGAAGCATTGGGCGTCGGCGGCGAGCGCTCGTGGCTCGTGCCGACTTTGGTGTTGCCCGCCGCCGACTGTGCGGATGTCGCCACGGCGATGGAGGCGTCGGCCGTGCGGCTGTTCGTCGAGCGCGCGCGCGATGTGAGTCCGTCATTCGCGCTCACGGAGAAGAACGTCGTGCCGGTCGTCGCGGTGTGCCGGCGTCTCGACGGGCTGCCACTCGCATTGGAACTCGCGGCGGCACGCGTTGGGGTGCTGACACCCGCACAGCTCGCCGAGCGTCTGGGCGACCGCCTCAGCGCGCTTGGCAGTGGCGCCCGCGCCGCGCCGCCGCGGCAGCGCACGTTGCGCGGCGCCGTCGAGTGGAGCTACGGACTGCTGGACGAGAGCGAACGCCGGCTGCTCGCGCGCCTGTCGGTGTTCGTGGGCGGTTTCTCGCTTGAGGCCGCCGAGGCCGTGTGCGGCTTCGGTGCGGTGCCGACGTCGCAGGTGCTCGAGGTGCTGGCGCAGCTCGCCGCCAAGTCCCTCGTCACGATGCAGGAGACCGATGGCCTCGCGCGGTATCGATTGCTCGAGATGATCCGCGAGTACGCCGTCGAGCGGCTGGCGGAGTCGGACGATGGCGCCACACTGCGCGAGCGGCAGGCGCTGCAGTTCCGCGATCGGCTGACGGTGCTCGCTCCGGACGTGATCTTGGCGCGTCGCGCGGCATTGCAGGAGATCGACCTTGAGCACGGCAACATCCTCGCGGCGCTGGCGTGGTCGGCGGCGGAGGGCCGCGGCGACGATGTCGGGCTGCCGATGGTCTGGGCGCTGCAATGGTATTGGTACCATCGGCAGCGGTGGCGCGAGGGCTTTGCGATGAGTGAAGCGGCGCTGGCAAGCGCGAAGGCTCCGGCTCCAGGTCCGCGCGCTGCGGCCTTGCACGGACTCGGGGTGTTCGGGCTCTTCCAGATGCACCCGCGCAGCAATGAGTGGCTCGCCGAGGCGGATGCCCTCTGGGTGACGGCCGGCGACGAGCGCTGGCGCGCCTTCACGCTGCTGGTGCGCGTGGTCTCTGCGAGTGTGGCGGGTGACGTCGATGCCGCCGAGCGCTATGCGACGCAGATGCTGCAGCTGGCGGAGCGTCAGCCCGATCCCTGGGACGCGGCACTCGCGAAGGCACATGCCATGGCGCCGGTGCTGAACTGGCGCGGCGACTGGGCGCGGTCGCTGCAGATGCTCGAAGAAGCGATCGCTGCCTTTCGTGCGCGCGACTATCCCACGGGCGTCTCGTACGCGCTGGACGCGCAGGCTTTCGTTGCCCTGCAACTCGGCGACTTGGACCGTGCCGCTGACCTGGCAGTGCAGTCGCTGCGCAACGAGTGGGACAACGAGAACCGTTGGCTGGCCGGCCGCAACCTGCGTCTCCTCGCGAACATCGCCGAGCGACGCGGGGAGTTTCGCCATGCGGCCTTGTTGTTCGCCATCACGCAAGTCTGGTACACGCAGGTCGGTGCGTCTTCGCTCTCCGGTGACCGCAAAGCGGTGAACGAGTTGCCCTCGCGCCTGGAGGCGAGGTTGTCGCCGTCGGACTTGGCGGCGGTACGTGCAGAGGCGGCGGCGTACACCTGCATGGATGCGATGACGTTGGCGATGCGCGGCGCCCATGTGCCCGCGGCGGCGACGCGTCCGGTGACGTCGGCGGTCGCGTTCGCCGAGGCGCAGCCCGCTCGACACTCGGGCGCGCAGGCCGGCGTCGCCGTCGAAGGACTGTCGGTGCGTGCGCTGGGTCGCATCGACATCCGGCGCGACGGCCTGCCGTTGGACGATACGGCCTTCTCTTACGCCAAACCGCGTGAACTGCTGTTGTACCTGCTCGCGCATCCGGAGGGACGGACCCGCGATCAGGTGGGGCTCGACTTCTGGCCCGAGGCGTCGCCCGCGCAGGTGAAGAACAACTTTCACGTGACCTTGCATCACCTGCGGAAGGCGCTGGGTGATGGCGGCTGGGTTCGCTTTCAGAAGGGGCGGTATCTCGTCTCGGGCGATGCGCTAGACTTCGACGTGGCGACGTTTCGGGCGACGGTGGTCGACGCCTTGCGCACGCTGAAGCGCAGTCCAGATGACGCGAACGCGCTGGCGCGGCTCGAGGCGGCGGTGGCGTTGTATGCCGGGCCGTTCGCGGCGGAGGCCGCGCTGGGCGATTGGCATGTGGCCGTCCGCGACGAACTGGCGCGGTTGTACGAGTCGGCCTTGTTGGCGCTCGGCGAGGCCGCCAGCGTGGACGGTCGGCACGCCGATGCGGCGCTGTGGTTCCGCCGTGTGCTCGCGACGGACCCGCTGCATGAGGAGGCCGTGAGGCTCCTGCTGCTTTCGCTGGCGCGCGATGAACGACGCAGCGAGGCCGTCCGCGCCTATGATCGATACACGCAGGACTTGGCGGACGGTCTGTCGGCCCGACCGACCCCCGCCCTCCAGCGGCTGATGGCCGAGATCCGCGCCGGGGAGCGCGTTTAAGCGGCACCTTAAGCGCCGTGGGGCATCGTTGACCCGTCTCATTCACCCAGACGGAGTCACGACTGATGCTACGCCAGTTCGCTCTCTTCGCGCTTGTCGCCTTGGCGAGCGCATGTGCCACCACCGGCGCCACGTTGGGCAGCGGCGTGGGCGACGCCATGCTCTCGCGCCCACCCTGGTATGCAGGGGCTCGCGCCACGCCGGTGGCTACGGCTGGCGCCCGCGTCGGCGTCGCGCCGATTGCGTACCAGAAGCAGGACATCCACGGCGAGGTCTTTGACCCCAGTGGCGCGGCGGGTTCGCCGATGGCGCAACTGCTGGCCGAGATGAACGCGTATCTGGATTCGCTCACCGCCGCGAACGGCTCGGCCCCCGTGCGCCTGCTCGAGGGCGGCGCGGCCGGTGCGCGGCCGGCCATGCGCGGCACGCCGCCCGATGTGCGCTTCGGCTGCCTGCGCGAAGGGAACCTGCCGGCCAATGACTGCGAGGCGCGCGGGGACAGCGTGCTGGGTCGTGATGCGAACCTGAACCAGATGAAGCTCGAGGTCGGACGTCCGTCGGCGGAGTGGACCTCGTGGTTCAGCGAGGAGACGGCCAACAGCGGCGTCGAGCACGCCTTGGTCATCACCATCGAACTCGGCGAGTACATCGTGCGGCAGCGCGGATTTCGCTCGCTGAAGTACGTGGAATTGGGCAGCAACCATCGGCAGGACCTACCGTGGCTCACGTCGCTGGAGCGTCCGGTGCAGGTGCTGCAACTGACGGGCGCGCTCGTCGGCCGCGATGGCAAGGCCCTGCGCATCGGCGCGGAAGGCATCGTCGCGAAGCGCAGCGGCATCGTCGCCAGCGGCTTTGGCCTCACGGCGCTCATCACGGATGACGACGTCGCGGCGTTGCGCACGCTGCGACGCGGCGATCTCCCGGGTCGCCCGCTCGCGTGGCAGGAAGCACTGCGCACGCTGGTCAAGGAACTCACGCGATAGGCCAGGCGCCTCGCCTGCCCATCGCACATTCGCATTCACATACAGGACTCAATACCAATGTCAGTTCGCATCTTTGATCCAGGCCGCACGCTGCTCGCAGTCGCCGCCTACGTACTCGCTGGATGCAGCGACGGCGGATCCGGCCCCCTCGAGCCGGGTCCCGATGTCGCGGTCGCGTCGATTCGCGTTGAGACACCCGTGACGACCGTGCCGCTTGGCGGCAGCGTGCAGCTGCGAGCCATGGCGCTGGCCGCGGACGGCGCCGAGCTCCGGGACCGCAGCATCGCGTGGACGACGGGCACGCCGGATGTAGTGGCCATCAGCACGACGGGACAGCTGCGCGCGCTCGATCTGGGGCCGGCAGTGGTCATTGCCACATCCGGCGGGGTGACCCGCAGCATCGAGCTCAATGTGGTGCCGGTGCCCGTTGAGCAACTCACGCTCGACGTGACGACGATGACGTTGGTCGAGGGCGACTCCGTGCTCGTGAGCGCTGCCGTACGCGACGCAAATGGCGCGATCATTCCGGGCCGCAGCTTCGCGTGGACCTCCAGCAACGGTGGGGTGGCATCGACGCGCAGTGGTTGGGTGCGGGCGCTGCGCGCGGGCTCGACGACCGTGACCGTGACGAGTGGCGCGCTGTCGGCGAACCTGCGCGTTGATGTCTCGCGCGAGATCTCGGGGTCACTGCTGCTCGTGTCGACGGACCCAGTCGCGGGCGGTCAGCGTGTGTATCGCTCGGACCTGCGAGACGAGCCGACGTCGATCCAACCCTGGCAGGCGACGGGCACTGGGCGTCATCCGCGCATCTCGCCGGACAGTCAGCTCGTCGCCTACAGCTGCCCCGAGCCGAACACGACGCGCAGCTGGGCGATCTGCGTGGCCAACGTCGATGGTAGCGGCGCGCGCATGCTGACCGGCGGCGATGACTTCAATGAAGACGAGCCGGCATGGAGCCCGGACGGCTCGCATCTCGCGTTCCGTCGTTGGGCGGCGACCTTCGGCTGGCCCGGCTGGACGCTGCCGACGGACATCTGGACGATCAGCCTCGATGGTACGCGTCAGGTGAACATCACGGCCGACCCCTCGTCGCAGCATCAACCGGTGTGGAGGCCCATCCAGGTCGATGGCATCTACCGGATCACCTTCGTGCAGGAAGAGATCGTCGCGAACCAGCGTCGCACCTGGTTGGCCTCGGTGCGCCCGAACGGCACGGAGCGCCGCAACGAGACGACGCCTGGCACGCAGACGGATCTCTCGCCGGCCTACTCGCCCGACGGTCGCACGCTGCTCTTCGCACGGACGCTCGTCGGCGGCGCCCCTGAGCTGATCGCACAGGATGTCATCACCGGTGCGTTGCGTCCGTTCCTGCCCTACACGCTCGGCGGTGGGCAGAGCGCCCCGACGTGGTCGCCCGACGGTCGCTTCGTCGCCTTCTCGTCGGCGCATGACGACAGCCAGAGCTGGCAGGTGTATACCGTCCGCGCGGATGGGACACGGCTGGTGCGGCGGACGAGCGCCGGTGCCGGTCGCAGTCACCTGAGCTGGATCGGCGAGCCCGAGTCGGAGTAGGGCCACAGGCGCAGCGCGCGCCTCGGCTGCCGCGAATGCAGAGGTCCGGGTGCCCTATGGCGCCCGGACCTCTTGACATAGGGGAGGGGGGTATATCATCTTAATACCCGTAGGGGGTATATTCATTCACATCAGGAGTGCGGTATGACGACGCAAACGTTGGAAATCGGTGGGATGACCTGCGGTCACTGCCTGCGGATGGTGAAGCAGGCGCTGGACGGCATGGACGGCGTGACGCTCGACGACCTGCGCATCGGCAAGGCGACGGTGACCTTCGACGACACACGAGTCTCGTCCGAGGCGATCGCTGACGCCGTGCGTGACGCCGGTTACGACGTCCTCGCGACGAAGTAGGGGGCTGCCATGTCTGGGTCTGACTGGATCGTGGTGTTCGCTGCGCTGCTGGCCATCGCCGCCGTGAACTGGTGGTTCTTCGTGGCGGGGCAGGCGCCGGCCGCCGCGGCGGTCGGCGCGTCCGGTGGTCCCGCCGAAGTGGTCATCACGGTGGACGGCGGCTACAGCCCCGCGGTGGTGCAGGTCAGCCGGGGAACGCGTGTCCGTCTGGTCTTCGATCGCAGGGACACGTCGTCGTGCTCCGAGGAGGTCGTGATCCCGGCCTTCAACGTGCGGCAGTTCCTGCCCTCGGGCGAGCGTACGGTGATCGAGTTGCAGCCGATGGAAGCCGGGCGATTCCCCTTCACCTGCGGCATGTCGATGCTGCGCGGGAGCATCGTCGTCCATGGCTAACCACACGGTGGCGCGTATCCCCGTGACGGGGATGACCTGCGCGGCCTGCCAGGCTCGCGTGCAGAAGACGCTCGAGAAGCAACCGGGCGTGAGTCAGGCGTCGGTCAACCTGATGATGGGCACGGCGACCGTGACCTACGATCCGGCTGCGGTGGAGCCGGCGGCACTGGTGTCGGCCATCGAGCAGACCGGGTACGGCGCCGAGTTGCCGAAGCCGGAGCGTTCGGCCTTCGAGGAGCAGGAAGCGCGGGACAAAGCGACGGCCGAGGAGTTCCAGGAGCTCAAGTGGAAGGCAATCGCGAGCGGAACGGTGGGCGCGGTCGCGATGGCCGTGATGCCGTTCATGCACTCCATGATGTGGATCACCTGGGTGCTGCTCGTCGTCACCGCGGCCATCATGGCGACGGCGGGCCGCCACTTCTATGTGCGGGCGTGGAAGGCCTTCACGCACCACTCGGCGGACATGAACACCCTGGTGGCGCTGGGCACCGGCGCGGCCTTCGTGTACTCGGTCATCGCCACGGTGGCGCCGGGCTTCTTCCTGTCGCGCGGCGTGAGCGCGGATGTGTACTACGAAGCGGTGATCCTGATCATCGCGTTCATCTTGACGGGCAACGCATTCGAGGCGCGCGCCAAGCGGAACACGGCGACGGCGCTGCGGGCGCTGGTGCAGCTGCAGCCGAAGACGGCTCGCGTGCTGCGCAACTTGGTCGAGCAAGACATTCCGATCGAAGACGTCGAGGCGGGCGATCTGGTCGTCGTGCGACCCGGTGAGCGCATTCCGGTCGATGGCGTCGTGCACAAGGGCGAGAGCGCGGTGGACGAGTCGATGCTCACTGGTGAGTCGCTGCCGGTCGCGAAGAAGCCGGGTGATGCCGTCATCGGCGGGACGATCAATCGCACGGGTGCCTTCCGCCTGAAGGCGACCACGCTTGGCGAGCACTCGATGCTCGCGCAGATCGTGAAGCTGATGTGCGATGCGCAGGGGTCGCGTGCGCCGATTCAGGCGCTGGCCGACAGGATCTCGGCGGTGTTCGTGCCGATCGTCATCTCGATTGCCATCGCGACCTTCGCTGCATGGGCGATCCTGGCGAGCGATGCCTCGTATGTGAAGGGGTTCGCGGCCGCCGTGACGGTGCTGATCATCGCCTGCCCCTGCGCGATGGGACTGGCCGTGCCGACCGCCGTGATGGTCGCGACGGGGAAGGGCGCCGAGCTCGGCGTGCTGATCAAGGGTGGCGAGGCGCTGCAGCGTGCCGGCGATGTGCGGACGATCGTGCTCGACAAGACCGGCACGGTCACCGAGGGGAAGCCGACGGTCACCGACTTGCTGGTGACGGCGGCGGACAGCGAACTCGAGCTGCTGGGGCAGGTGGCAGCGCTGGAGCGGCTCTCGGAGCATCCGCTCGCTGACGCGATCGTGCAGGCGGCGAAGGCTCGTGGCGCCCAGGCGGGTGCCGCCGAAGGCTTCGCATCCGTGACCGGCAAGGGTGTGACTGGAGTGGTGGATGGCGCAGCGCTGGCCGTCGGTAACGCGGCGCTGATGGCGGACTATGCCATCGATGTGGCGCCGCTCAGCGCTGATGCGGCGCGACTCGCGGATGCAGGGCGCACGCCGATGTTCATCGCGCGCGATGGTGCGCTGGCTGGCTTGCTGGCTGTTGCCGATTCCATCAAGGAGAGCTCGCGCGCCGCCATCCAGCGCATGCACGCGTTGGGGCTGGAAGTCGTGATGCTCACCGGCGACACGGAGCGCACGGCGCGCGCGATCGCGAAAGAAGCGGGCATCGAGCGCGTGGTGGCCGGCGTGCTGCCGGACGGCAAGGTGGCGGAAGTGAAGCGTCTGCAGGCGGAAGGGAAGGTCGTGGCGATGGTCGGCGACGGCATCAACGACGCACCGGCGCTCGCGCAGGCGGACATCGGCATGGCGATCGGCACGGGCACGGACATCGCCGCCGAAGCGGCCGACGTGGTGCTCATGCGCGGCGATCTTCGCGCGGCCGGCCAGGCGATCGAACTCTCGCGCCTCACGATGGCGACGATGAAGCAGAACCTGTTCTGGGCCTTCATCTACAACGTGGTCGGGATTCCGGTGGCGGCGGGAGTGCTTTTCCCGGGCTTCGGATTGCTCCTGACACCGGTGATGGCCAGCGCCGCCATGGCGTTCAGCTCGGTAAGTGTGGTGACGAATTCCTTGCGCCTGCGGTCGGCGCGCATCGTGTAACGGGAGAACCAACGGATGGCGACGTCGCACAAGCCCTTGCCCACCGCCGCGAGCTGCAGCTGCGCGGTCCACGACCACGGCGGCCGGAAGGCCGTCGCGGTCGACCCGGGCATCAAGGACAAGAACCTCAAGCGCCTGCGGCGCGTCGAGGGCCAAGTCCGCGGCCTGCAGAAGATGATCGAGGAGGATCGGTACTGCGCCGACGTGTTGACGCAGATCTCGTCGGTGCAGGAGGCGCTGCGCGCCGTCGGCCGTGAGCTGATGCGGAACCACCTCAAGCACTGCGCCTCGGCGGCCATCAAGAGTTCGGATGCCGACGCGGAAGCGATGTACGACGAGTTGGTGGACATGATCTACAAGAGCAGCAGGTAACCATGGAACTCGGACTCTATACCTTCGTCGAGCATACGCCCGACCGACACGGCCAGCTGATCCCGCGCGAGCAGCGCATCGCGAACCTCGTCGAGGAGGCGGTGCTCGCCGATCAGCTGGGGCTCGACAGCTTCGGCATCGGTGAACACCATCGCGAGGACTATCTCGCCAGCGCACCGACGATGCTGCTGGCGG